>NZ_NPML01000011.1 GCF_002252565.1 Petroclostridium xylanilyticum | reverse complement strand
TATTTACAATATTTACAACGCTAATATCATAACCTTCAGCAATCAATGCTTCATATATGTCTGTCTTCTTCTTTTGCTGTTTGGACTGACCGATACTCCTTTTGTATTCATTCTCCTTAAGATAAAATTCTATTTTTTCTATGATTTCATCAGTTAGCTTCCTCTTGGATCTGTTTTTAGAATCATATGTAGGCTTTTCGACTATACTGTCAGTCAATTCTCTTATATCATCAATAGTACCGGCATCTAGAAGTTTTTGCCTGCTTGCCTCATATTCCGCAATATACTTTCTTACAGTCTTTACGTTAACACCCAACTCCCTTGCTATAGCCTTTTTTGCTTTATTTTCCAAATATGCTGCTATGATAATTTGCTGCTTCTGGCTCAACTTAATCAACTCCTCTTGCCCCCTCTTATGCATGTTTTACATAAGAGAGTTTACCTGTCAGGGGGGGATTTTTCAATTATAACCGGGGTCCATTTTTAGATTAGCATAAACACTGTTTTTCTAATTTCTTGTACGTTCATTTACTTTTCCTCCATTCATGTAAGTAATTTATTTATTTCAATACCATCAACAAGACCTTGCTTATAAGCTTCTCTTTCAATAACTATATGCATTTTATCATTTGCAATCAAATATTCATCAAAGAGCTTTGAAAGCTGCTCTCTAATATTATCTGGCAGAATACGTTTGATTGCATCGAAAGCTTGGTTAACCTTATTAAGTTGTTCTCTATATTCCTGCTCTTGTAAATATGACCGTGATTCAGAAACCTCCCTTGCTCTTTGCTCAATTATGGAAACTTTAAGCATATCAATCCCTCCTAAAGCTAAAGTTTATATATATTAAACTATAGTTCAATTATAATTAACTATAGTTTAAATGTCAATAGAAAATATCAAACTACAGTTAATTTTTTATAAATTATATTTTGACATATCATAATTATAGTAGTACAATATAAAGGGGAGGTGTATTTAATGATAAACTGCAACTTACGAATAATAATGGCAAAACAAAAATTAAATATAAATCAAGTAGCTGAGATAACAGGCTTGTCACAACCAACAGTGTCAAAGCTTTATAATAATGAACCTCAAGATGTAAAAACTGCAAAATTAGAAACTATTGATAAATTGTGTGCTGCGTTAGAGTGCCAACCAGGCGATTTAATAGAGTATATACCTGAAGAAGGGACGGAGGAGAAATGAAAAAGCTCAAGGTCTATCTTGAAACGACTATTTTTAATTTTTTCTATGCTGATGATGCCCCTGACAAAAGAGATGATACTATAAAACTTTTCAATGAGATATCATACGGCAAGTATGAAGCATATACATCTTATGCAGTCACAAATGAAATAAATAAAGCTTCTGATGAAACAAAACAAAAGCTTTTTCGTCTTTTTAATGAATATCCTATTGCGGTATTAGATGAGGGTGATGAGGTTGAAAAACTAGCAGATATTTACGTTGATGAAGGTATAATACCTTTAAAGTATCGTGATGATGCAGTGCACATAGCAACCGCAACATTGACAGGAATGGATATAATATTAAGTTGGAATTTTAAGCATATTGTAAAAAGAAAAACTATAATAATGGTCAACCTTATAAATACAAGGGAAGGTTATAAGAACATTGATATTTATTCTCCTTCGGAGGTGATTGATGATGACGATGAGTAATGAGCCAAGAGCCTTAAGAGAAATACACGAAATAAGGGAAAAAATGTACGAAGAAACAAAAAACCTTACACCGGAAGAAAGAGCAGAGAAGCGGAGAAAAGAAGGTAGAGAAATCGCAGAGAAATATGGACTAAAAATTGTACAGAAGGTATAATTGTTTTGTAGGCTACGCAGAGTAGCCTACAGTTTGCTTTTGTAAAGGAATGAGTAATATGGCTGCGAAAACAAGAAAATGGGACGATATTCATAAAAACCTCGATGCACTAACACAAGAAGATAGGGAAGAGATAGACTGCAATATCAAAGCTATTGATAAAACAATGATTAAGTTTACTTATTTAGCTGTATTTGAACCAACTGAAACAGGCTATAGTGTATACTTTCCTGATCTTCCGGGTTGCGTGAGTTGTGGAGAGAATTTTGAAGAGGCACAGAAGCAGGCTGCTGAAGCATTAGGTTTGCATATTTATGGTATGGAAAAGGATGGGGATGAAATACCGGTTCCATCTAAAACACCTCAGGTGGATCCCGAAACAGCATCTGGGTATATTGTAAAGCCTGTTACAGCTATTGTTGACTGGGATAGCGATTTTACTAAATTATCACATTCGGAAAGAGAGAGATTAGCCAAGGCTGATAAAGAAATTGAGGACGGTGAAACAGTTGACCATAGTGAGATTAACTGGAGCTAACAATAAATATTCTGTGGTATTATTTTGGCATTAAAATTCATAAAGAATAAAAATTGAAACTGAATTTTAATGGAATATAGATAATATATACACGAAAAATTACTAAGAAATATCAAAAAATAACTTTCCGTAATAGAGTGGGAATAATAAAGAAAATACCTTTAAACCCTCTATTTTACTGGGTTTGAAGGTTTGTTTTTTAAATTACCGTACTAAACACGTACTATTATTTAATTGTTTCAGTTTTTGTGCCACTTCTCCATGCTTGTTTGGATACAGATGGGAATATGTTTGTAATAGTTTGGATGTTCTCATGACCAAGTCTTTCTGATATAAGCAAGGGGGAAAATCCCATTTCTATCAGCAAGGATGCATGGGAATGTCGCAAGTCATGGATCCTGATTCTTTTGACTTTTGATTTTTTGCATCCTCTATCCATTTCATGGTGCAAATAATACTTTGTTACTGGAAACAATCTATCACTTGGTTCATAATCATATAGTTTTTGAACATAGTCCTGGATTATGGTACATAGGAAAGGTGGTATTGTTATTATTCTTGAATTGAATAATTGAAAGATAACGTTCAAACCTATTTGAATATTTAGCATAATTATGATAAAATTATGCTATGCTAATTTAAGGGGTGATGATTGTATGCCACATATCAGACCAGTTTCAGATTTAAGAAATAACTTTGCTGATATATCAAGGATTGTTCATGAAACAGCAGAACCAGTTTTTTTGACCAAGAATGGTTATGGTGATATGGTTGTAATGAGCATGGAAGCTTATGAAAAGTTTAAATTGGATATTATGATTTATGAAAAATTGAAAGAAGCTGCACTTGAAGCTAAAACAACTGATGTAAGATATTCTCATGAAGAAGTTTTTGCAGATTTAAGAGAAAAGCTTAAAGAAAAGGTAGAAGCAGATAATGTATGAATTACGTTACCTTCCATCTGCAAGAAAAGATATATATGAAATTGTCTTTTATATAGCAGAACATTTAAAAACACCAAAAGCAGCAATGGATTTAGTAGATGCTCTTGATAAATCAATAAAAAGGCTTCAACAATTTCTATATTCATGCAAGGTATATCAAACATCAATGGTTTTAGAAGAAGAATATAGACTGTTACCAGTCAAAAATTATGCTGTTTTCTATGTGGTTAAAGAACAGGTTGTTGAAATTCATAGGGTTGTATATGCTAAGATGGATATAACCAAGGTTATAAAATGATATGATTGACACCATAGAAAATATAAACAATGAGTGAAAAGAGCGATACTAAAACGATACTAATATTGTTTGAAACGTCATTTTTTCTTTGAAAATATAGATAATAATGACGTGAAATGCAGTAAAATCAATGATAGAAAATAAAGAAAAAGTCTTAAACACAGAGTGAGAATAAAAATACGAATATTAATTTTAAAATTTTAAAAAAGGTTCAGATTTCTTATCCATTTTCATTGACAAAATTAATGTCATTTGGTACTATAAATGTGTAAATTAAATAGTATACCAGCTCATATAATTTCGGGAATATGGCTCGAAAGTCTCTACCAAACAACCGTAAATTGTTTGACTATGAGTGAATCTAACGATGTTGTTATAGTACAACAAATCCGTAAGAAATGTTCGGGTTTACCTTTGAAATAGGATAATTGTCTTTGATGGTTTGTAAAAAGGTAAAAAGGAACATGGCTATACTTCATTTTGCCATGGGGAAAAGAGGTATGGTTTAATAGTAAACGGACAAATAGATTTCACTCGAAATCTATTTGTCCGTTTTTTTGGCGGATTTTATTTGGAGGTGATTATTCTCTAAGGGAAAGTAAGCGGTTGTAAATTTAATTTAATTTAAAGGAAAAACTACACAAGTAAGACAAAAGAGACAAAAAAGAAAGGAGTCAGTTTTTACAATGGACAAGTTTTTTAGATTAAAGGAAAACAACACAAATGTAAAAACAGAAATTATTGCTGGTATTACTACTTTTATTACAATGGCGTATATTATTTTTGTAAATCCTACCATTCTGACAACCCCCTTTGCTGATGCCGAAAAAGCAACATACTGGGGAAGCATTTTTGTAGCTACATGTGTTGCTGCAGCGATCGGTACTTTTATGATGGGATTATATGCAAATTTACCCTTTGCTCAGGCACCAGGGATGGGATTGAATGCTTTCTTCACTTTTACAATTATTATAGGAATGAAATATACTTTCCAGCAGGCGTTGGCTGCAGTATTTATTTCAGGTATCTTTTTTATCATCATAACATTGATAGGTTTGAGAGAGGCAATTGTGCAAGCGGTTCCTCAAAATATAAAATATGCAATTACAGCAGGAATAGGACTTTTTATTGCACTGATAGGTCTGGTAAACGGAAAAATTATTGTTAACAGTGATGCGACTCTTGTTCAGATTGCAAGTTTTGCAGACGTAAATAGTCCTGATACAAAAATAGCCATTGTTACAGTCATTGGTCTTATTATTACCGGTATATTGCTGGCTTACAGGGTGAAAGGCGCAATACTGATAGGTATTCTTTTAAGTACCGTAATTGGTATACCATTTGGGGTTACTGATCTTTCTAAGTTTGGTATTTTCTCAATGCCTCCAAGTATTGCTCCAACATTCTTAAAGATGGACTTTGCCGGATTATTAGGTGCTGATGGAAAGGGGATTGCGGGAGCAATCTTTGCTGCACTTACAGTGATTATATCCTTTACCATGGTTGATATGTTTGACACTATAGGGACATTAATAGGTACTGGCCAAAAGGCTGGTCTTTTAGATAAAGAAGGAAGATTGCCAAGAATGGAAAAAGCACTTATGGCAGATGCGATTGCTACAACAGTAGGTGCATGTCTTGGAACTTCAACTGTTACAACATATATTGAAAGTGGTGCCGGTATTGCAGAAGGAGGAAAAACCGGTTTGACATCTGTTGTTACTGGTATTTTATTCCTTGCCGCACTGTTCTTTTCCCCATTGGTTGGAATAGTGCCTGGTGCTGCTACAGCTCCTGCTTTAATCATTGTTGGCGTTCTCATGATGGGTGCAATCAAGTATGTTGAATTTGATGATATTAGTGAGGCTTTGCCGGCATTTTTGACTATTGTAATGATGCCGTTTACTTACAGTATTGCTACCGGTATCGCGGCAGGCTTAATTGTATACCCTATAGTAAAGGTTCTCACAGGAAAAGCTAAAGATGTGCATCCTATTGTATATATATTGGCGGTATTATTTATCTTAAGATTCTCAATCCTGCCGCATTAATACTAGGCAGAACACTAAATGAAGTCCGGTAAACCAAATTATCGGACTTCATTTAATCTAAGATTCTGGAATGAATTGATAATTGATAATTAAGGGTTGTAGATTATTAATTGACAATTATCAATTTTATTTCTTGATAATAAGGTGTTCGTAACTTGAAGTTCGCACTAATTTGCAGAAAATATTCGTTGTTAGCTCCGAACTCCGAGCTCCGAACTCCGAACTAATAAAAGGAGGTTATTGGCATGAGTATTAACAAAAAACCAAAAGTAGCTATTGTCATGGGAAGTGATTCAGACTTTCCTATATTAAAAAATTGTATTAAAGTTCTCAAACACTTTGATGTGGAAGTTGATGTCAATGTCATCTCGGCACACCGCACACCTTATAGGGCAGAAGAATTTGCGAAAAATGCAGAAGCCAATGGCATTGACGTAATCATTGGTGCTGCCGGTAAAGCTGCTCATCTGCCTGGAGTTCTTGCTGCTTTCACAACACTTCCTGTAATTGGTCTGCCCATCAAGTCTTCAACATTGGACGGCTTAGATTCTTTGCTATCAATTGTGCAAATGCCAAAAGGTATTCCTGTTGCTACTGTAGCAATAGATGGGGCAGATAATGCTGCCATACTGGCAGTTCAAATTCTTTCCCTGGCCTATGAAGACTTAAAAACAAAGCTCAAAGCTTTTAAGATAGATATGGCAAGGCAAGTAGAAGAAAAAGATGCACAAATAAAAGAGGAGGTTTCAAAACTATGAAAAAGTTAGAAATGCTTTATGAGGGAAAAGCAAAGAAAGTATATAAAACGGATAATCCGGATATGTATATTGTTGAGTACAAAGATGATGCTACAGCTTTTAATGGCTTAAAAAAGGGAACTATACAGGATAAGGGGATCATGAACAACAAGATTTCAAATCATATGTTCAAGCTTCTTGAAAAAGAAGGAGTTCCTACCCATTATGTAGAAGAAATAAGTGATAGGGAAACAATTGTTAAGAAGGTTGAGATTGTTCCTATTGAAGTAATTGTTAGAAACATTGCCGCAGGAAGTCTGTCCAAACGTTTGGGATTAGAAGAAGGTACAAAGCTTCATTCAACAGTTTTGGAATACTGTTATAAGAATGATGAACTGGGAGATCCCATGATTAACGATTATCACATCTATGCACTACAGCTTGCAACTAAAGAAGAACTGGACAAGATTGCCAATATCGCTTTTAAAGTAAATGAAGTATTGTCTAATTATCTAAAAGATTTAGGAATTGAATTAATAGACTTCAAATTAGAGTTTGGCAGATACAAAGGAGACATTATTCTGGCAGATGAAATATCTCCTGACACCTGCCGTTTCTGGGATTCAAAGACCAAAGAAAAACTGGATAAGGACAGGTTCAGAAGAGACCTTGGAAACGTAGAAGATGCGTATAAGGAAGTTCTTAAGAGATTAATGGGGGAGTAAAATACTTTTGTGTAACTTGAGTATTGTATTTGTTCACAGTTCACAGTTCTCAGATATATTGGCAAAGTATTATTCCAGTGAACCGTGAACTGTAGTACTCCGAGCTATCAATCAATCTTTGAGAGGGAATAATACATGAATAGATATATTGATTTCAATTGGCGATTAGATAAACTGAATGAAGAATGTGGCGTGTTTGGTATTTATGACAATGATGGTCATGATTGCGCCCGCCTTACCTATTATGGGTTGTATGCTCTCCAGCACCGTGGACAGGAGAGCTGCGGAATAGCAGTAAATGATGACGGCACCATCATTTATCATAAGGACATGGGATTGGTCCCGGAAGTATTTAATGATGTTATCCTTAACCACCTTAAAGGACAAATTGCAGTGGGGCATGTAAGATATTCCACTACCGGGGCAAGTCTGAGGGAAAATGCTCAGCCGCTTGTAACAAAGTATGTTAAAGGTACTCTAACAGTTGCACATAACGGCAACCTGGTAAATGCAGCCGAAATAAGGTCGGAATTAGAAAAAAGCGGTGCAATTTTTCAAACTACCATTGATTCTGAGGTTATTGCATACTTGATTGCACGGGAACGTGTAAGGTGTGGTTCCATTGAAGATGCGGTAGCCCAGATGATGAAGCAGGTAAGGGGCTCCTATTCTCTTGTAGTGATGAGCCCGCGAAAGTTAATAGGGGCGAGGGATCCTTATGGTATCCGTCCTTTAAGTATTGGAAAACTTGAAAATTCCTATATATTGGCTTCCGAGACATGTGCCCTTGATTCCATCAATGCAGAGTTTGTAAGGGATGTTGAGCCGGGAGAAGTTGTTGTAATAGACAAAAATGGTCTTCGTTCTCTTAAATCAAATTGTATTGGGAGATCGAATTTGTGTATATTTGAGTTCATCTATTTTGCAAGACCGGATAGTATTATTGAAGGAGCAAGTGTATATGAAACAAGAAAAGAAGCCGGAAGGATACTTGCAAAAGAACATCCTGTAGAGGCTGACCTGGTTATTGGGGTTCCTGATTCCGGGGTTTCGGCAGCTGTCGGGTACGCTGAGGAATCGGGTATTCCCTATGGAGAAGGTTTGATTAAGAACCGATATATCGGAAGAACCTTTATACAACCTGAACAAAGTCAGCGGGAAAAGGGAGTAAAGATAAAGCTTAATGTTCTAAAAAGCAGTGTAGAAGGGAAAAGAATTGTCATGGTAGATGATTCTATCGTAAGGGGGACCACGAGCGGCAGGATTGTCCAGATGCTAAAAGATGCCGGAGCAAAAGAGGTTCATATGCGAATAAGTTCGCCGCCATTTAAGTGGCCCTGTTACTTTGGTACAGATATCCCTTCCAGGAAACAGCTTGTAGCTTCCACCCACTCCATAGAAGAAATCAGACAGATCGTTGGCGCTGACAGCCTTGGTTATTTGAGCATAGAGGGGTTGTCTAAAATGGCAATTGGTGCCAGATGCGGATTTTGTAAGGCTTGTTTTTCGGGAGAATATCCTATGGAAGTTCCTGTTGAGGAAGACAAGATGAAATTTGGGAGGGGGTAGTTGCATGAACGCATATAAAGCAGCTGGAGTAGATGTTGAAGCAGGATATGAAGCAGTCCGTTTAATGAAGCAGCACGTTTCCAAAACCTTTATTCCGGGGGTGCTATCTAATATTGGAGGTTTTGGAGGACTTTTTGAAATAGATAAAAATAGTTATAGCAATCCTGTGCTGGTTTCAGGAACCGATGGTGTAGGAACTAAGTTAAAGATTGCCTTTATTATGGATAAACATGACACGGTAGGGCAGGACTGTGTTGCAATGTGTGTAAATGATATTGCCTGTTCCGGGGCTAAGCCCCTGTTTTTCCTTGACTATCTTGCAGTTGGAAAAAACAAGCCAGAGAAGGTAGCAGAAATAGTGAAAGGTGTAGCGGATGGATGTATTCTGGCAGGATGTGCCCTAATTGGTGGAGAAACTGCAGAGATGCCCGGATTTTATCCGGAAGGGGAATATGATTTAGCCGGATTTTCAGTAGGAATTGTAGATAAAGACAAGATCATTGACGGTTCACGTGCAAAAAAGGGTGACGCTTTGATAGGACTTGCGTCTTCGGGAATACACAGCAACGGATATTCATTAGTAAGAAAATTATTTAACCTTAACGGGAACGATGATGATAAAAAATTAAACAGCTATGTAGAATCATTAGGATGTACAGTAGGAGAAGAACTTCTTAAACCTACACGAATTTACGTAAAAGTATTACATGAACTGATAGAAAGGTTTTCAATAAACGCAGTATCACATATTACTGGTGGTGGATTTATTGAAAATATTCCAAGAATGTTACCGGAAAACTTAAGGGCCAGGGTAAACAAAGGTACCTGGGAAGTGCTGCCTATCTTCAAAATGCTTCAAAGCTTAGGCAATATTGCTGAAAGAGATATGTTCAATACCTTCAATATGGGGATTGGAATGGTATTGGCAGTTGATAGTTGTCAGGCTGACCAGGTGATACAATACTTAAAAGAAAAAGATGAGTCTGCATTCATCATTGGAGAAGTGATTGAAGAAGACAACGGGGTGGATATATGCTGAAGATAGGAGTCCTGGTTTCCGGGGGTGGGACTAATTTACAGGCCATTATTGATGCTATTGAAGATGGGACTATTAAAAATGGTCAAATTGTAACGGTGGTTTCCAGCAGAGAAGGGGTCTATGCACTGGAACGGGCAAAAAAACATAATATCCCCCACAGTGTTATTCCCAGAAAAAGCTTTAATACCAGAGAAGCATATGATGAAGCCTTGCTTGGGCACATGAAGCAAAACAAGGTAGACCTTATTGTAATGGCAGGATTTCTATCCATTGTTGGAGATAAATTGATTAACGAGTATAAAGATAAAATCATAAATGTCCATCCGTCGTTAATTCCGTCATTTTGCGGCGAAGGATGCTACGGATTAAAGGTACATGAAAAAGCCCTGGAATATGGAGTAAAAGTTACCGGTGCGACCGTCCATTTTGTTAACGAAATTACCGATGGAGGCGCAATCATCCTCCAAAAGGCGGTGGAAGTAAGGCAGGACGATACGCCCCAAACACTTCAAAAACGGGTGATGGAAGAAGCTGAGTGGAAGATACTGCCCGAAGCGGTTAACCTTTTTTGCGAGGGGAAGATAAGGGTAGAAGGAAGAAAAGTATATATCTTGGATAAGTAGTTGAATTCTGAGTTTACGGCTCACAGTTCATGGTTCACAGTTAACAGTTCACAGGAATCAAAATCTGTGAACCATGAACCGTGAACTGTGAACTTTGTGTTAAAAACAGTATTTTTAGACCAGGAGGTTAGAAAATGGCAAAAAGAGCATTAATTAGTGTTTCAGATAAAACCGGAGTTATTGAATTTGCAAAGGAACTTGACAGCCTTGGGTATGAAATCATCTCTACTGGTGGGACTGCAAAAGCAATTAGTGATGCAGGCATCAATGTAATCAATGTTTCGGATATAACCGGTTTTCCTGAATGCCTGGACGGCAGGGTAAAGACGCTTCATCCCAAAATTCATGCAGGGATCCTTGCAATGAGAAACAATCCTGAGCATATGGAACAGCTAAAGAAACTTAATGTTGATACCATTGATATCGTAGCAATCAACCTTTATCCTTTTAAACAAACCATATTAAAAGATCATGTAGAATTAGAAGAAGCAATCGAAAATATTGATATCGGCGGTCCTACCATGATAAGAGCTGCTGCAAAGAACTACCAGGATGTAGTTGTTATTGTAGATCCGGCTGATTATTCTATAGTTATTGATGAGCTAAAAGCAAATAGCGAAGTTTCTAAAAAAACAAAATTTAAGTTGGCTTACAAGGTTTTCGAGCATACCAGCCATTATGACACATTAATTGCAAAATATTTGAGAGAGCAAATCGGGGAAGAGTTATTCCCGCAGACCCTGTCTTTAACTTTTGAAAAGGTTCAGGATATGCGCTATGGGGAAAATCCTCACCAGCAGGCGGTATTTTATAAAGAAGTCGGACATAATGCAGGCTGCCTGACATCGGCGAAACAACTGCACGGAAAGGAATTATCCTTCAATAATATCAATGATACCAATGGTGCTCTTGACTTATTAAGAGAATTTGATGAACCCACGGTGGTTGCAGTTAAGCATGCCAATCCCTGCGGCGTAGGTAGTGCTGATAACATATATGATGCATATATGAAAGCCTACGAAGCCGATCCGGTGTCCATCTTCGGGGGAATTGTGGCTGCTAACCGTGAAATAGATGCCAAAACCGCAGAAGAAATTAACAAAATATTTGTTGAAATCGTTGTTGCACCTTCTTACAGTGAAGATGCATTGAAAATTTTAACCCAGAAAAAGAATATAAGGATACTGGAACTTAAAGATATTTCAGCAAAGCTTCCTGCAGGAACTTTTGACATGAAAAAGGTTGCCGGTGGCTTGCTTGTGCAGGAAATAGATAATCAATTATTGAATATGGATGAAATCAAGTATGTAACTGATAGAAAGCCAACCGAACAGGAAATGAAAGATCTCATTTTCGCATGGAAGGTGGTAAAACACACTAAATCCAACGGTATTGCCCTTGTGAAAAATAATATGTCGGTTGGAATAGGACCAGGGCAAACCAATAGAATTACGGCAGCAAACCTCGCAATTAATTATGCCGGAGATCGGGCAAAAGGAGCGGTTATGGCTTCTGATGCCTTCTTCCCATTCCCTGACTGCGTAGAAGCAGCTGCAAAGGCCGGTATCACAGCAATTATCCAGCCCGGAGGGTCGATCAAGGATCAGGAATCCATTGATGCATGCAACAAATATGGCATTGCCATGATATTTACGGGGATGAGACATTTTAAACATTAATATAGTGGGGAGTGGATAGAGGGGAGCATTTTCTTCCTCACTATTCACTCTCCACTAATAATACGGAGATAGCAGCGGTTGACAATAATTGTGACAAAATATGAAATAAGATGATAAATATTTTGAAGCATGATATACTTATTCCGAGGCGAAAGTCATGGATAGAATGATAAGTATATCAGAAGCAGGAAGGTGGATAATAAATGAAAGTTCTAGTAGTCGGCGGGGGCGGCAGGGAACACACGCTGGTATGGAAAATCAGCCAGAGTCCCCTGGTAGATAAAGTTTACTGTGCTCCCGGCAACGGTGGAATAGCGAAATTAGCAGAATGTATTGATATAAAGGCAATGGACTTTGAAAACCTTGTAAAATTTGCAGAAGAGAACAAAATAGATTTAACAGTTATAGGACCTGATGATCCCCTGGCAGCAGGTATTGTAGATGTATTTGAGGCAAGAGGATTAAGGGTATTTGGCCCTGGAAAAGATGCTGCAATGATAGAAGGCAGCAAGGTGTTTTCAAAAAACCTCATGAAAAAGTATGGAATCCCAACAGCTGCTTATGAAGTTTTTGACAACAGTAAGGAGGCAGTAGAATACTTAAGAAATGTTTCCTATCCTGCAGTAGTAAAAGCAGAAGGCCTGGCTTTGGGAAAAGGTGTTATCATTGCCCGGAATTATGATGAAGCTGTTCAGGCTGTTAAGGAAATCATGGATGATAAGGTGTTCGGCCAAGCTGGAAACAGGGTGGTTATAGAGGAATTTTTAGCAGGTCAGGAAGTTTCGATCCTGGCATTTACCGACGGTACGACGGTGGTACCCATGGTGAGTGCCCAGGACCATAAGAGGGCTTACGATCATGACCAGGGCTTAAATACCGGGGGAATGGGGACATTCTCGCCAAGCAGAATATATACTCCGGAAATAGCAGCATACTGCATGGAAAATATATTTAAGCCAACCGTACAGGCCATGAATCAAGAAGGACGAAAATTTAAAGGAATTTTGTACTTCGGCCTTATCCTCACAAAAGACGGACCAAAGGTATTGGAATATAACGCACGATTCGGCGATCCCGAAACACAGGTAGTACTTCCGAGGTTAAAAAGTGATCTGGTTGAAATATTTAATGCGGTCATCGATGAAAGATTATCAGAAGTTAAAGTGGAATGGGAAGATAACGCGGCGGTCTGTGTGGTAATGGCATCGGGCGGCTATCCGCAAAAATATTATACAGGATATCCAATAGAAGGCATAGAAGATGCAGAGCTGATAGAAGGTGTAACTGTATTCCACGCAGGGACCAAGCTGATTGATGGAAAGATAGTCACTGCCGGAGGCCGGGTGCTGGGAGTTACTGCAATAGGAAGCAATTTGGATGAGGCAATTAAAACTGCTTATGAAGGAGTAAGCAAAATTTCATTTAAAGATATGCATTATAGAAAAGATATAGGTATTAAATAACCAGGACAAAAATCCTGGTTATTTATACCTATTAAAGAAATAGCTTGCGTAGAAAACTGTGGACAAAGGTGTGCAATTGTGAAACCCACATTGTGAAGAGGTTCCCGGCACAGTGTCAGAAAAGCAGGTGCATTGTTTGAGCGAAGCGAGTTTGCGCCTGCCTGACACAAGCCTTGGAAGTTCTTTACCTCGAAACTCTGCGGGTGGAACAATGCGCATTTGTTCATAAAAATGATCTAATAGAAAACATGATTAAGGCAGTAAAATATAGTATAAACATAATTTTTTTAGAAAAAAAACCCATAGGATATCCTGCACTTGCTATAATGCAAAGCGAACCCAAAATTAATAAAATTATTGACATTTTTGATTTCATAAAACTATTTCTCCTTTACTATTATTCTATGCTTGAAGTTTTCTTAAATTATAGAACTCTCCTTTTTTGTCAATCAGTTCATCATAGGTACCACATTCGACACACATTCCGCCTTTTAATACTACAATGCGATCTGCGTCCCTTATGGTCGATAATCTATGAGCAACAATAAAAGTAGTACGTCCTTTAATAAGGTTTCTCATTGCCTTTTGCACATGCATCTCTGAAATGTTATCCAAGGCAGAAGTTGCTTCATCCAGTACAATAATTTGAGGGTTGCGAATAAGAGCCCTTGCAATGGCAATACGCTGTCTTTGACCTCCTGAAAGCATGCCGCCATGTTCTCCAATGGAGGTATCCAGGCCTTTGGGCAATTTTTTTATTACGTCAGAAAGATTAGCAGTTTCAATAACTTCCTGGAGTTTTTCATCACTAACGGATGGCAATCCATAGGTAATATTGTCGCGGACGGTTCCGGAAAATAGTATGGTATTTTGAGGGACAACAGCGATAAATTTTCTATAACTATTTAAATTGATTTCTGACATGTCCATATTATCAATCAATATTCTACCCTTTGTAGCTTTATTAAATCCTATGATCAAATTTAATATTGTAGTCTTTCCAGCTCCTGACTCACCTACAAAAGCAATACATTCCCCGGATTTAACCTCTAAATTGAAGTCTTTCAGTACCGGTTTGTCTGAAGCGTTATATTTAAATTCTACATTTTCAAATCGGAAATTACCTTTAATATTTTTAACCTTCTTTTTATCCCTGTTATCTTCTATATCTTCCGACATGAATATTTCAGCCACAGAATTTATAGACTCAAAACCTTTTACAATTTCAGGATAGATATTGATTAAAGAGGAAACCTGATTCAAAATGGATGTAAAGAAGCTTTGGTATAAAATCACATCACCTACTGTGATTTCGCCGTTATAAGCAAGGTATCCTGTAAAAGCAAGACAACCCACTTGAAAGAATTGAAAGCTCACCCAGGCAAAAGCCCCGAAAAAAGCATTTACAATATCCAGTTTGTATCCGCTATCCTTGACTTTTTCTAGTTGTGTATCAATCTTTTGAATTTCTACTTTCTCTAAACCGTGAGCCTTTGTGATGGGAATCATTTCCACCATTTCAGCCACCTTGGCTGACATTTCTTCAAGCTCTTTACGGAAATCTGAGTTGGTCTTGCGTATATTACTTCTGAAAAATTTAATGATAAAAGCTGATAACGGTATAGACAGGATAAAAAATATGCTTACTGTAAAGCTTTTACTCAGAGTAATGGCAAGTGCAACAACAATATTCATAATAATAGGAATAACACCGTTACAAAACTGTCTTGACAGTACCGTAATGGCTTCTACATCTCTAAGGATTTTGGACTGAATCTTTCCGGATTTCATTTCTTTATGATAAGAAATTGACAGCATTTGAAGCTTTCTTACCAGTTTACTTCGCAAATCCGCTTCTACTTTCCTTAAAGCTTGACTGAAAAACTTTGTATACAATACATTGGTAGGTAAATTTTGAACTATCAGAATGATGGCTACCGCTAAATTGATCCACATTTCTTTTAAGTCACGACTTCCCCGAGCAGTGGCAATATCAATCACATTACCTATTACAATAGGCATGATCCAAGCAGGGGAATGCTTTATGGCATAAAAGAGAAAAGATAATAATATCTTTCCAATGTTATCCTTGAACAAATATATCAAGGTTTTAAAAGGCCTGTTTTTGTCAAATATTTTACCACTTAGCAACTTATCAAATTCCTGTTCTTTGTAAATATCCCCCATAATCTACGCCCCTTTATACGTAAAAATAATTTTACACACAGTAGTTAAAAAAACGCTGATTTTACAATAACAAATTTTCTGATATATATGACGACTTATATTATACCGCAGAATTTATCTGGCGTACATAGTATCCACAATACATACTGAGTTGAAATTCAAGTAAACCCGATACTATTAATGCGACAAAGCGGCAATGGCTCATCTTATGATATGCCTTGGTTACGCATCATTTGAATGAGGAGTTCCGTATATCCTTCTATATTCATTAGGTGTGTATCCATATTTTGCTTTGAACTGTCGTATGAAATATGCCGGAGTATTGTAGCCAACTACATATCCAATTTGTTGTATCGTCATATCTGTATTAATTAGTAGTTCTTTAGCTTTCTCTATTCTAACATCCGTGACGAAAGAGGTGAAATTTATGCCTGTTTCATCCTTAAATATTTTACTGAGATATTTAGGACTAATAGAAATATGTTCTGCAACGGAATCTAGAGAAAGTTCATTATCAACATGGTCATAAATATATTTTTTTACGAGTTCGACTACCTCCGCATTTTTATTGTCTTTTTGATTTCTTAAAAAGTTAAGCACTTCCTCTGCAAAATTTAAAATCCAATTTTTGAATTCTTCAATATTTTCAATTTCATAAAAGATATTATTTAAATTTTGTTTCTGATATTGTGATGGTGTATAACGCATATCCCTGATATAGTTAGAAAAAATGTTAGTAATGTTTAATATTTTTTGATGGCAATGAGCAGCTGAATAAGGGCCTTCTTTTGAAAGTTTTATTAATAAATCCAGTGATTCCCTTAATTTAGCCAAATTGCGAAGCCTGAGCCCTTCTTCGAATTCTTCTAATAATGATTCCGGCATTGTTTCATTGCTGTTTTCTCTAGCCAGTATTTGTTCTCCCGAAAGCAGGGGGATTTTAGGTAAAAAATATTTATATTTAAGTAAAATCTTCGCTTGTTTGAAAGATTCATGAACTTTTAAAAGTGATTGTACAGGATTTCCAATAGCGATAGTAGTGGAAATCGTATAGTTGGCATATGCGTAGGATATCAGTTCGGAAGCCAGCTTACTAATAGAATTCATATTTTTTTTATTTGTTCCGATAATAATACCGATTTGAAAATCCGGCAACTGAATCCCGCTGCATAATAATTCATCATTGCTGAAACTTTCACACTTGTTGATAAGATCATATACAACAAAGTGACTATTTTCTATAGTTAGGTTGTGAAGAACCTTTTGATTTAGTTCTATAATTAAAGTAAAATAAAAAGGATAATTCATTGTTGTGCCTATTAGCTTAAGTCTTTCTGATAATTCTTCTTCTCTTAATACTTGTTGATGCAACAATTCCATAAGCAAATTATATTTAAGAATAGGTTTATTGTTTTGTAGTGTATTTTCTAATTTGTTTACTTTTGTGGACAAATCACTAATAACATGATTTATAAAAGCATACTCATTTTCTTTGTTAGGTTCATTAGAATTTGATGAACCAAGTAAAACTTTTACCCGATTCATTATATCTTCCAACGGATTGTAGATGTTGGACGTAAACAGGGTTGCTATAATCAAGCCAATAATAATAACAAGAAAGCAAATAATAATTAATACTCGTTTAATAATTGTAGTTTGCTGGTAAAAACGTGTCAATGGCGTTACATTAATAATTTTCCAATTCAAATGTGGAAGTTTGGAAAAAGAAATAATAGATGGTATGTTATTTCTTTTGGCTATAGTACTATCATAATCTTTTGTGGAGATTAGCATTCTACGCATATATTTTTCGCTGCTTATCATCGTATAAAGTTTTTCTTTCTGATGGTGAGAAATAATTTCCCCTTTATTATTAACGATAAAAGTATCACTATATTCTTCGGTCATGATTCTTTGGACGATATCGCTGAACGCACTTTCTTTCACGTCAATTGCAATCAGACCTTTAGCGTTCATACCATTTGAAATAATAGGATAGGATTTTGCATAGGTAAAAATATTAGAACCATGGGTTAGTTTGTCTGCTTCAATATTGGTAGCGACTCCCCTTGATTCTATCCACAAAGTATGTTGAGTACTTTGACTCAATAACTTTAACCAATCCATATTTTTATACGGTTCACGGCTCTCTTCATTTAAATATTTTATTCCCAGTGAAGAAGAAATCAGGAGGTTATGGTCTTTATAATATACATGTACTGCTTTAATAACATCCGGGGCATTTGTGACGATTTCCTGCAAGTATTTATAAGTATTATAGATCTTTAAATGGTTACCTTTAACAGGGTCATCAAATAAAAATAAAAAATGTGTTGCATCGGTAAATGCTGTGGATATATTCATATAAGTATTTGAAACGAGTGCTATAATTTCTGAGTTTATTGCATTGCTTACTTGTTCTAACATTTTCTGATGAACTTTTTCTACTTCTTTATTGAAGTTTGATGAAAAATATAAATAGGAAATGGACCCTAATACCAATGTTAGTATAAATACTAAAACGGCGTACGATATGATTAATTTATAAAACACCGAATGATTATTAAAACGTTTAAACAAATTCATTATATCTAACCCCCTCTATCACCGGAAAGGTGGAATATCGTCTCTTAACTACGCAATACTGCTTATATTATCATATTATTGACTTTATAACAATTTGTCAAAAACTATATTTTCTATTAAAAGAATAAAATAGTAAAGTTGTTAATAGAATTAACAGTTTTGAAATGCCAATTTAATTCCATTAAATAAAGAATAGATTAAAAAACATACCTTAAATTTATATTTAATAGAATATGTGGATTTAAATAGAGTAAATATGAGAAATTTTTATATGTTCATGAAATTTTTATATCAATAAAAATACTGGAAAGAACTATATTTATACAATCAGGAAAATCTATCATTGAAAAATGCTTGTGATAAATCTATCATAAAAAGTGTAAGACACATCAGTCAAAACAGCTGGCTGTTAAGATGAATTTTATAATGATGCAGCATTTACAAATTAAAAAAACAAAAAATTTTTAGGAGGATGTCTATGAAAAAGTTTACTATTATTTTAAGTATATTAATGGCTATATCTTTTGCGTTTGTTGGATGCAGCAGTAAAAACAATCAAAATAATGTTGGAAAAAGTACAAATGAAAATTCAGCCAAGACTGAAGATTCAACAAAGAAAAACGTAGTGTTAAAATTTTTGATTGCCGATGATACAAATGAAGGCGGAGCAATGGCATATATTGCTCAAAAGTATGAGAAGGAAAAGGGTATTAAGGTAGAAATGATTGAAGTACCTTATGAAAAACAACCTTCAAAATTGCAAACCATGATTCAGGGCGGTGACGCTCCGGCTTTAGTCAGGGCTACAAAATTTAAAGTTTATAAGGATTATCTGCTTGATATAAGCGACATCGTTGATTTATCTGTAATTCCTGAAAGCTTGCATGAAAAGATGAAAGTGGACGGTAAGGTTGTTGTTATTCCTTCCAATGTAACAGCAAATGGGATGATTTATAATAAGACAGCATTTGAAAAAGCTGGCGTAAAAATTCCGACTTCTCCGGAAGAAATCTGGACTTGGGAAGAGTTTGTAGCTGCTGTGAAAAAGGTAGTGGATAGTGGTGCCGTAAAATACGGATTGGTTTGGGACCACAGTCAACAAAGATTCCAAACTTTGATGTACCAATTCGGTGGAAGTATTTTTAATGAAGATGTTACTAAAGTTGTAGCAAACAGCAAGGAAGGCGAAGAAGCACTTAAATATTTCATAAAGCTGCATGACGATGGAATTATACCAAAATCTGTCTGGTTAGGTTCTGAAGACCCAAGTGCAATGTTTAAATCAGGACAAGTTGCAGTACACATGGCTGGCAACTGGAAGATCAACGATTACCAACAGAACATTAAGGATTTTGAATGGGGAGCAGTGTATATGCCAAAAGGCACTATACGTTCGTCAGTTCCCGGTGGAAACTTCGTTTTTGCTGTAAAAGGTTCAAAGGTTGAAGCTGAAGCTAAGGAATTCTTAAAATGGTTCTACAGTCCAGAGGTATACAAAGAATATTGTGAAAAAGGTGCTTACATGAGCTCAAGGACCGATGTAACCCCGAAATATCAATATGGTAATGAAGCCTATGCAGTGTTTAATGACGAGTTGAAAAATACCCCTGCAATTGCTGGAATCGACTACACTAATGAATTTAGTGATTTTGTCGGAAATTTGTTAAGAGACAATATCGAGTATGCTATGAAGGGTGAAAAAACTCCCAAAAAGGCACTTGATGATTTCGCAGCTGAACTTTCTAAAGAAATGGGATTAAAATAAGTAATAAAACATGAGAAAGAAAAAATTTTGTGTCGCACAGCGGCACAAAATTTTTTCTAATATCTTTGTTCTTTATATAGATAACACACTTTAAAATTAGAAATAAATCAAGGAAGTTATCTATGAAATTCGCGCAGTTTGCAATTATGGAAATATTGAATTTTAAACTGCGCTCATTATAAGGGGTGAAAGTATGTTTAATAAACATGAGATATATGAAAAGATAGATAAGGTGTGCAATTCGCTGCTGCAAATCTTATATACGGAAGATGAGCAGTTTATGCAAAATATGAAAGCACTGAATACAGAAGATCTGGAATTAAAGAAATATAAATACTGGGAATGGACACAAGGAGTCGGTCTATACGGGTTTTATAAGATTTATCAATATTCAGGGGATAAAAAATATTTAGGCTATCTTGAGAAATATTACGATGAGAGATTGAAAGACGGGCTTCCCGGAAAAAATGTCAATACTGTGGCTCCGATGCTTACAATGATGTATCTTTATGAAGAAACAAAAAATGAAAAATATCTAGGACCTTGCAAAGAATGGGCAAGCTGGATCTATAATGAAATGCCCAGAACAAAAGAAAAAGGATTGCAGCACATTACCTCAGATTCAACCAATAATCAGGAACTTTGGGACGACACCCTGGTAATGACAGTATTGTTTTTGGCAAGAGCCGGAATTGTTTTAAATGAATATAAATATGTTGAAGAGGCAATCAGGCAATATTTACTGCATACTAAATATCTTGCTGATAGAAAAACAGGATTGTGGTTTCATGGATGGACATTCGAAGGAAATCATAATTTTGCACAAGCGTTATGGGGAAGAGGAAACAGTTGGATTACCATTGGGATTCCGGATTTTATAGAGATGTTGGAGGGGAATATTGGTGTAAAAGAATTTTTGAAAGAAACACTTATTGCCCAGATAGAAAAATTGGCAGAGCTTCAGGATGAAAGTGGGATGTGGCACACTTTACTGGATGATCCGACGTCTTATGTTGAAGCGTCAGCTACAGCAGGTTTTTGCTATGGAATATTAAAATCCGTCAGGAAAAATTATATAGATGCCAGCTACCTTGAAGTTGGTTTGAAAGCAGCAAAAGCTTTAATGAATAATATAGACGATAAAGGTGTTGTCCGGAATGTATCCTATGGGACGCCTATGGGAAGGGAAAGTGCAGACTTCTATAAAGCTATACCTATTTGTCCGATGCCATATGGACAGGCTATGGCTTTGCTGGCTCTGATAGAGGTTTTAACTTACTTGGATAAATAATAAAAAGATATAAGGTAAATATGAAAGGGGCGCTCAATTTGGCTAGAGGAAAAGCAAGTATTAAATCATATGAGAATCAACAAAAAAGAGCTGCATATGCTTTTATACTTCCTAATTTTATTATATTTACTACGTTTTTCTTAATTCCGGCTGTTTACGGTGTTATATATTCTTTTTACAAGCATGACGGATGGTCCAAACCCAAATTTATAGGGTGGAATAATTATAAAGCGATATTAGCTGATCCTGTTTTCTGGAAAGTACTGCAGCAAACATTTGTTTATGCGATTGTTTCTGTTCCGCTTGTATTTGCCGTCTCCCTGCTGTTGGCAATGCTGCTGACACAGGACGGAATCAAGGGACGAGGCTTAATGAGAGCTTCCATTTATTGGCCAACCATGATTTCAACAGTCATTGTAGGTCTTATGTGGAGATGGATATTCGGTGAGAACTTTGGTATTATAAACTACTTGATACAGTTGTTTGGGGGCACATCTGTACCGTGGCTGACCTCTGATTTTTTTGCTAAAGCAACAGTAATTGTTGCTACTGTCTGGTCTAAAGCCGGATTTTTTATGATCATTTTTATAGGTGGTCTTGAAAGTATTCCTACCAGCTACTATGAAGCAGCTACAATTGATGGAGCTTCCAAGTTGCGTCAATTCTGGAATATAACATTGCCGCTATTAAAGCCAACCAGCTTTTTAGTATTTGTATTATCCATCATTAACGCATTTAAGGAGTATCCGTTAGTACTCACTTTGACCGGTGGAGGTCCTGGCGATAGCACTACGTATATTGTTCAGTATATCTATGAAACAGGGTTTATCCGATTTAAAATGGGATTTGCAAGTGCAGCTTCCATGATTATGTTTGTAATATTAGCCATTTTAACACTTGTTCAATTCAAGATTGGAAGAGGAGGGGAAGTATAATATGAATCAGAGAAGAAATATATACGCAATACTAGGGAGTTTATTATTAATTTTAGCGACTTTTGTATTTATTTTCCCTGTTCTTTGGATTGTTCTAAGCTCATTTAAACCGGGGAATGAACTGTTTTCTTATCCTATTACGCTGTTTCCGAAAAATGCGACTGTAGAAAACTATATAAATACATTCAACCAATATGACTTTTTATTGTATTTTAAGAACACCTTCATTGTTACTGTTACATCAACCATTATTACATTAGCCATAAATACGATGGCTGGTTTTGCATTTGCAAAATATAGATTTAGAGGAAGAGATTTGCTCTTTGTTGCATTTCTATCAACAACCATGCTGCCAACTGAAGTAATCATGTCACCTACATTTACCGTTGTCAGCAAGTTGGGACTGTATAATTCGCTGTGGGGAATTATTATTCCACCTATTGCCACACCTACAGGTATATTCTTGATGAGACAGTATTTCTTGTCCGTTCCGGATTCCATATTGGAATCGGCAAGAATTGACGGTGCTAAAGAACGAACAATTTTCTGGCGGTTGATGGTTCCTATTGCAAAACCTGTAATATCAACCCTGACAATCTTTTCTTTTATGTGGAGATGGAATGACTTTATTTGGCCGTTATTGGTAATTAGTGAACCTAAGAAGTATACCTTGCAGCTGGCTATTTCGAATTTGAGCGGACAGTTTTCTATTGATTGGAATACACTGCTATCTGCATCGGTAATTTCTATGATACCTGTACTCATTGTATTCCTGATTTTCCAAAAGAATATTATTGACAGTATGATGAGTTCGGGATTAAAAGAAGGCTAATTTTGTTTCGGAGGATGAGGAGATTGTGAGACAGATTGCAAACAGGATTATTGAGATAAAAGATAATAAGGACCATCTCATCTTAAAGACAGACGGACCTATATTTAAGGTTTTATTCTTAACAGAAGATATTGTAAGAATCCGTTGTTCATTTGACAAAACCTTTGCTCCTGAAGCGTCCTATATTTTGGTGATGACTGCATGGGAGGATAAGTTTGATCATTTATTTGAAGGGGAGAGGAAGAAAGTAACCCCGGTTGCATATCAATTGGAAGAAAGTGACCGGCAGTTAATTTTATCTACAAATAAAATAAAGCTCGTTATACACAAGATAAGGTTTGGAATAGACATATATGATAACAAAGGTCAATTAGTCCATTCGGATATAAGAGAAAAAGCCTACTCTAAAGACAGGTTAGGGAGAATTTATCACTACAGCAGAATTAGTGATAAAAGCTATTATTATGGCTTTGGTGAAAAAACGGGAGAAATTAATAAATTTAGAAGGGTATTAAAGATGAGCAACAGGGATACGCCCTCCTACGACCCGGTTGTTACTGATCCTTTATATAAGCATATTCCTTTTTATATAACATTTGACGAAAGCACTAAAACCTATAGAGGATTATTCTATCATAATACTTATGATAGTGTATTTGATATGGGATGTGATAGAAGCGGATACTGGAACAAATACTGCTACTATTCGGCAGATGGGGGAGAAATTGATTTGTTTTTTATATACGGTCCAAGTATTAAGGAAGTAGTGCGGAAATACACAGACCTGACAGGAAAAACAGCCATGCCCCCGCTTTATTCCCTGGGATATCTTGGCTCTACCATGTATTATACTGAGCTGGATGAAAAATCTGATCAAGCAATATTGGGCTTTGCAGAGAAAGCTAAAAAAGAACGAATTAATTGTGACGGATTTTTCTTGTCGTCCGGCTACACAAGCGGAGAAGATGGAAAGCGTTATGTATTTAATTGGAATTATAAAAAATTTGATAACCCTTCCTGCAATAATGACAACACCGTTACAGAACCATGGATGTATCCTAATTATACAGAGTATGTAAGAAAAGCGATCAACTTAAGATATACGTTAATCCCTTACCTCTATTCGCTCATGTACCAGGCTGCTACATTTGGAGACCCTATCATGAGACCATTGTTCTACGAATTTGATGACCCGGAAGTTTATGAAGAGAGTTTTAATTTTATGCTTGGCGATTATCTATTGATAGCAAATGTTCTGGACAAAGGACAAAAAAGAAAAAGGTATATTTGCCTCAGGGGTCAGACTGGTATTATTGGGATAATTATACGGTCTATAAGGGAGGACAGACCGTTGAGATAGATGTCACACTGGATACGATTCCTGTATTTATCAGGCAGGGTGCAATTATTCCACTTACAACAGGAATTCATAACCTGCACCTGGATGTAATTGATAAGTTAAACATACTTATTGATGCGAGTGAAGGTTCTGAATTCATAATATATGAAGATGATGGTAAAACCAATCGGTATTTAACTGGAGAATATTGCAAGGTCAGCATTAAAACTCATAAAAGCAGGAGTAGTTTCCGTATTGTGTTGGAGAAGGATGGAACTTATCATACAAACGTTAAAGAAGTATGCTTAGATGTTCTATGTTGTGAGAAGTCTCCTAATAAAGTTTATCTTGACGGCAAGCGTATCAATATGTATCTTGATACCGAAGCGTGGGAAAATAGCGACGAAGGCTGGTATTTTGACAATGAAAACAGGATAGCAAGAATTAAATATAATAGATACGGGGAAAACCATCAATTTGATTTGGAATTTAATGTGAAAGATGTAATGGAGTTAGATACACAACTATAAATTTACTCGTACGCACGAAAATGAGTGGCCCTACCACTAACTTGGTAAAACAGCTGGCGCTATAGGATGGATAACATTATTTTCTATTTACTACTATACCTTTCAATGTTACATTAATAATACGGGAGGTAATTTTATGAATAAAAAAATAGGAAAGGTATTAAGTGTTATTTTAGTGGTAGGATTATTGTACGCAGGTTTTACAGGTTGTACAGATAAGAATAGTGCAGCACCCCAGAAAAACACTATAAAACCGAATCAACAGCAAAGTACCGATCCAAAAGCAAAGGACCCTTATGCACCGGTGGAGGGGAAAAAATATAAGATTTCATGGACTGCCTACCAAAAAGCACCTACAGACCCGGATGGGGAAATGATCAGATATTATGAAGATATGTTTAATGTCGATATTGATGTGTGGAATTTGGAGTACGATAAATATGAAAAAATGTTGGACCTTCGGCTTGCAGCGGGTGAAATTCCCGATTTGTTTCGAATACAAAATCCTGACTCTTTACCTAAATATGCAGCTCAAGGCGTTTTAGCCGAATTGCCGATGGAGATTTTTAAAAAATATGCTCCCAATATTTTAAAGGTGACCGAAGACAATGCACCTGGATTTTTTAATTATGGAAAAGTGAATGGTAAATTATATGCGATGCCGTCTGTCAGTCAAACCAATATATTTAGGTTGCCTATTGTTTATCGAAAAGATTGGATGGAAAATGTTGGAGTAACTAAAGTGCCTGAAACATTGGAGGAATTTGAAGCATTAATGTATAAGTTTGCGAAGGAAGATCCGGACGGTAATGGTAAAGACGATACCTATGGATTATCTCAGGACGGGATGTCAGTTGTATTTGGGGCATTTGGTGGCGTGCCGCAGCGAGATTATTGGGTTGAAAAAGATGGAAAACCCGTGTATACCGGAACAATGCCGGAAATGAAACAGGCATTGGCCTTGCTTCATAAATGGTATAAAGATGGGATATTGGATCCTGAATTCATTACAGGAGAAAATTATGGTGGTTATTGGGCAATATCTCATTCATTCATTAACGGCAGGGTAGGTATGACGGCACGAGGAAATTACTACCATTGGCTTAAAAAAGGTGATTATGTCATTAAAGATAAAAACGGCAATCTCATTGAAAATGAGCCTGGGCCTATAATGCAAGAAATGCTGTCAATAAATCCGGATGTGGAGATAGCTTTTGGACAACCACCGGCAGGGCCTGGTGGTATTCGAGGCGTCATGCAGTATAACCGGTTGATGAATTTTTACGGAATTGGTGCACTTGCCCAAAATGAACCCGGAAAAGTGGCCAAGATTCTTCAAATTATGGATTATGTAAGTGCTCATCCTGACCCAACTGTCAGGGTAACAGCAATGTACGGAATAGAAGGAAAGCATTGGAGATGGGTGGATAAAGAACATGAAGACTTTACGCTAATTGGAAAATGGGCAGATGATCATACGTATGTTTCCAGGATTGGCGCATGCATCGGTATGACGGTACCATTTCCACTTAAGGCTGCAAGAGAACAGTGGGCGTATAAAAATGGGTTTGATAAATATGGGATTGAATCCATCATTCAGGTTGCTACACCAACTATGAGTAAATACAAATCTAAACTTGAAAAAATTAGAGAGGAAGCTTATATCGCCATTATCACCGGAGATAAGCCTATCGACTATTTTGATGAATTTGTGGAGAGATATAATGCGGCCGGCGGAACTGAAGTTGAAAGAGAGATCAATGAATGGTATCAGACGCATAGACAATAAATACTAACTAAAGGAGAGGAAGAAAATGATAGACCATTATAAAAGGATTATAAAAGATAGTGAAAAAAGAGCAGCATTCTTTTTGAAAAATCAAATTTTAGATAAGAATTCTTTTGACTATGGAGCTGTAGTGAAAGAACGCAATTATGTCGAGCCTAAAAGCACCATTTATGGAATTACTACTTTGTTGGCATTATACTACAATGAAGAAAGCAGCTATTATCGGAAACCGGATGTTTATGAGCGTATCAATATAGCATTAGATTATGTCCGACGGGCACAAAGGCCGGATGGAACATTTGACTTATTGGATTGCAATTTCTATTCTGCACCTGATACGGCTTTTTGTGTTAGAAGGCTGGCACCTTCATATAAATTGCTTGGAAAATATGGTAAAGATGAGAAAAGTGAAGTAATAAGAGAAAAAATATACAACATCATTAAAGATGCTGCCTATGGAATGACAAAGGGCGGCTTTCACACACCTAATCATCGGTGGGCAATCGCTTCTACTTTAATGGCTAGTTATAATATTGTGGGAGAAAATGAGTTTAAAGAAGTAGCACTACGCTATTTATCAGAAGGAATTGACGGAAATGAGTATGGTGAGTATGCAGAACGTTCGGCAGGCGGTTACAATATTATTAATAACTCTGCAATGATTATGCTTGCAGAAGAATCTGGCGACGAAAGTTATCTGGAATATGTAGACCGCAACCTGAAGATGATGTTTACCTACTTCGATCCGGACGGCAGTGTTTTTACCAATAATTCTACCCGTCAGGACAGGGGCCAAAAAGTATATCCGAGGGACTACTATTACCAATATGTATATATGGCATATAAAACAAGCAATAAAGAATTTGCTGCAGCTGCAAATAAAATAATGGATGATGTCATAGAACGGGGCGGAAAGGCTCCCGATTGTCTTGATTTATTCATGATTCATCCGGAATTTATAGAATTTGAGCTACAGGGAAGTGCTTTTCCGGATAACTACAAAAAATACTATAAAGATTCAGGTATTGTACGTGTAAGAAAGAACGATATCAGTTTTTCCATTATTGAAAACAACAGCAGATTTTTATATTTTCAGGCAGGCGCATTAACAGCCTATATGAAAATCGGCGTCAGTTATTTTGACCAAAGGGAGTTTAAAATTCAAAAGCTTGAAGAAACTGACCAGGGATATATTTTAAATTATAGGGCACAGGGATGGTACTATAAACCTTTTAATGAAAAACCTGATACAACCGATTGGTGGAAGATGGATCATAGTAAAAGAGAAAAAATCTATGGTCCTAACCTGGATATTATCGTTAAGGTACAGGAAGTAGAAGATGGCATTGAAGTAAATATTGCAACTCAAGGTTGTGACCGTGTGCCATTGAGGATTGAAATGGGCTTTACCAGCGGAACACTCGTCAAATCGGATGGATTTATGTGTGAAGGAGTAGCAGGAGGGGCGATAGCCGTAAAATCCGGGAACATTGAAGTTAGCAAAGATATGGATACTATAATGGTAGGTCCTGCTTTTGCAAATCATATGTTTATAGGGGGAAAATTCGGAAGTGAAGCGCGAAGCAGAGATCACTTCACAATCTATTTTACAGATTTTACGAATTTTGATCATACAATCACTTTAAAGAAAAAATAAAAAATATTGTGTATAGTTACGATTTTATATAAAGATAGAAAAAGATTTTACGTGAGTGCTTTAAAAAAAGCCTGGATTCTATTCCAGGCTGACCTTTTTTGATGCTATAATTTCATTGTTTATGTTTTTATAATAAATATAATTTTCTCCTAAATCTATAATTGCAGCATCTGGTGGTATTTCAATTTTTTCATTTTTTATTAAATCCAGTGCATAGTCCTTGTAAATTAACAATATCTTATTGTCTTTACTAAAAATACCAACATTATTAAGGTTCTCTATTAAGCGTTTTTCTTTTACAGTATTATTTTTGAGTGTAAACAGGTTGCCTGGCTGGTCGATGGAAAGAAGGTATATATAATCATTGTCATCGATTCCCAGCAATTTAAATTTCTTATTATTTTGATATTTAAATAGTTTTTTATTAATGTAGATGTTATTTTCTGTGTCTTCATAAATGAGAGTATCGTCATGATTTAAAAGTTCTATATGAGAGATTGTTTTGTTACTGGTATACACAGAAGCATTTTTCATGATGTCAATTCTATAGATTCTATTTTTTATTGTTTTATTCTCATTTGTTTCTATATTTATATAAATCAGGTTAGTAAGGCTGGAATACTTTACATCTTTGATTCCATAAAAATCTTTGACTGTAAAATTCTTGTGGTCAGTTTTTTCATTTTTGTCTATATTGTAAGTTTTAATTTTTAATTGGCCTGTATTTTCCGGTTGTGACTTAGGTTTATTATAAATATCTGCCTGTACTGCACTGATTTCATGTGACTTAGATTTAGGTTTGTTATATATATCGGTGCGGACATCACTGATTCTATCTGATTTTTTAGCAACAGGTGCGGTAATTTGTTTTTGTTCGTAGGTAAAATATACAATGATATTTCTATCGCTAAGAGAGAACGCATAAACAACCGGGGTTTCTTCTTGTATTATTTTAAATATCTCGTTGTTTCTTGTATTTTTTATATAAAGTTTCCCTGAATCTATATATGTTACATAATTTCTATCATACGTTAATGATATATGTTTAGCACTGTTTGATACAGAAACAGGATTAAATGATTCTTTAATTTTAGTATTTTTAGTATCCGGTTTTTTAACTAAAATATTTTGATCGGACAATAAAAAGTTATTCAAATAATACAATGTGGAGGTGGTGAGTACTACCCCTATTAAAATATATATACATATTATCTTAATAAATTTTTTGCTTAAAATTTTTCTAGTATTTTCTTTCGTCATTCATACCCCTACCTTTACTTCTTTATGATAAAAGCAGAAGGAATAGCCCGTTCGCCCAGGATATCAGAAGGCGTGTTAATCACCTGCCCATTATAATACATTGTGGAAGAAGAGCCTCCATCTAAATTGGCAGCATTATGTGCACCATATTTCAACAAAATATCCTGGATATCCTTAAGTGTTGCACCAATGCTATCTGTCTGTCTTCCGTCTACAGTTAAAAATAGAACGGTCCCGTCCTGTCTTTGACCAATTGCTGACCTGGGTGCAATACCCCATCCGCCGTCACCTTTTACAATCATGGGCTTACCATTGATAATAAGTGCTGGGCCAAATGAAATAGCATCTCTGATTTTTAAGTTTTTGATATCCTCTAGTGTATATTTTTCGCCAATTACCAGAATATCTTTTTCATTAAATCCTATGATATCGTAAGTCTGGGTATCATCCTTGTGCTTTATTTCACCATTTTCTATGATAATTCCAACAGGTACTCCACCTGTCCCGGCCATCTTGGGATCAACAAAGCCCCCGGCATTTATGCCGCCTATAGCATCATATTGTTTGACGATCTGGCTTAAAGTCATGCCTCCTTTTCCCAAATTGCTGGTTGTCGCTACACTAATTCTTTTTGGATTACTAATTACCAGTAAATAACCTTTAAATTTATTTGTCTTAATATCAATTAATTCAATATCATCACTGGTGTTGCTTATTATAATGTCGTCTTGGTTTTCCTTTTCCGATAATATTTGTGTTTGATTTTTTTTCATAATTTTATCAATTTCTGCCTGACTTAAGAACATTGTTGCCAGATATTTATGGTTCAGTGTAGTCATAGCAGATGTTACAAAGGTTTCCTTTATATTTGTAAAAGGTCCATAGAAGACAAGGTATATGCCAAGAATGGTACAAAATATAAATTCAAATACTATAAAAAAAAGTAAATTTTTAATTACTCTTGAAATATTAACGGTTTGCAAACTAACTTCCCCCTTTCAAAATACCAGTCCCTTGTCTATGTTTTTTTAATATCCATAAAAAGCTATTCAAAACATTTTTCGACATAATTACCCAAAAACAATTAATATTCGACATTATTTAATTATACAAAATTATTTTGTGTTTGTATATTCCAAAATTTTGCCTCACATTTGCTAAAATGTATAGCACTTTCCAGAGAAACTTTACAATATATTAGTATTGAGATGGGGATTCAGCATTTAGAGAAGAGATTAAAGGTAATTTCCTTTTTAAGTAACAGGTGCGTAGAAAGTGGAATATAAATAAGTATAACAAGTAAATATTAACAAAAATCAAACAAAAACAATTTAATTTGACTTTGACTTTCTTTGACCTTTATCTTATAATAAAATCAGAAATTGAAAATAAATTTATTAAGGAGGTTTTAAAATATGTTTGATTTGGTACCTTTTAGAAAAAGACATGGTGATTTAATGAACAGTTTCTTTGGCAGAGATTTCATGGACAGCTTTTTTAACAACGACTTTTTCCTTTCTTCAACTTCCGGTATCAGAGCTGATATTAAGGAAAATGAAAAAGAATACATCATCGAAGCAGAAATTCCGGGAGTAAATAAAGAGGCAATTGAAGTAGAATTAAGAGACGACTATTTAACAATATCTGCAAATCATAATGAAGAAATCAATGAAGAAAGAGAAAATTATATCAGAAAAGAAAGAAGAACCGGAAGGATCAGCAGGAGCTTCTATGTAGAAAATGTAAGGAATGAAGATGTAAAAGCAACTTATAATAATGGTATACTGAAGATTGTCCTGCCAAAGAGCAAGGAAGGAAAGAAGAAAGGCTATAAAATTGATATTAACTAAAAAGTGAATTTAAAACAAAGGGTGTATGGAGGGGTTCATACACTCTTTATTTTATTGTTTTATTTGCGTACTTATGATATATAATAAAACAAGAATTGAATATTTGAAGGGTGTATTTAATTTAGTTGATGAATATTATGAAAAGAACGTTGCGAAAAGGCTTAGAGCCTGTTAATGCAGCGGAGGAAAAGCCGCATCAACTAACGCATCAACTAAAAAATATACATCCATATTTGAATGAATATTTGACAAGAATGTGGAGGATTAACAAAATGAATAAACAAAACATCGCAAAGCTTAAAATGTTTCTTACGGGCATGGAACAACGGTTTAAGGACAATGAGCAGTATTTTATAAGGCTTTTAATCAAATATAAATCCGGGACTAAAGAATTTCCTGCCATTGTTACACTGGATGAAACAAATCGTTTAAAGATGAATTATAATGGAAAAATAGAAAACATTTTAATTGTTCAATTATCTCAAATTGTTTCTAATGAAGCAGAAAAATATGATGAGGTACATATTGTATATGAAGAAAGAGGTACCAATATTATCATAGAGGCAACCCAAAAAGGAGTGAAAATAAGGTATGAGGATAATGTAAAAGAAGACTCGGAAGCGCATCATGTAACATCCCATATCGGGAATAGAGAATATATCATAAAAGTAGGACAAGCTGATGATTTACTAAAAGAGATAGGCATACTTACTAAAGACGGTAAAGTGAAAAATGATATGATACGAAAATATAATCAAATCGATCACTTTGTCGAGTTAATGAAGGGGATTATAGATGAACTGTCGGATTATGAAACCATTACGGTCTTGGATTGCGGTTGTGGCAAATCCTATCTTACATTTGTGTTAAATTTTTATCTCAAAAATATACTCAAGAAATCATGCCATTTTATTGGCCTGGACTATTCGGAAACAGTAATAGAAGCGTCTAAACGAATGGCTAAAAATTTAGGCTATGCGAATATGGAATTTCACCAGACCAATATTCAAAATTATGTTCCGGATAAGCGAATAGACATTGTTATCAGCTTACATGCCTGTGACACGGCGACCGATATGGCGTTAGGCTTGGGTGTGAGAGCCAATGCCAAGGCCATCATTGCTGTCCCCTGTTGCCATAGAGAACTGCTCAGCCAGTACGATTATGAACCATTTAAACCGGTTATTAAACATGGTGTACTCAAAGCCAGAATGGCAGATATTCTTACCGATGGATTAAGAGCGCTTAAACTGGAAGCCTTAGGTTATAAAGTCTCTATTGCAGAATACATATCACCATTGGAAACGCCAAAAAACCTGATGATTAGAGCCATCAAGACGCAGAATGAAAACAAAAAAGCTGAGGAAGAATACAGGAAACTGGTTAAGTTATTAAATGTTAGTCCTGCATTAGAAAAGCAGTACCTGTGAGAATGAAGAATTGAGAACTGATAATAATTATAATCCGTTATATATAATAATTTTTTAGTATGAAAATAGTGGGGAGTGGGGAGTAAAACCGAAACCACAGAAAAAGTCCGGTTTAGCATATTTTCATCATTATTTGTGCCGGGTGCGCCCGGCGTAGCAGTTAATAAAAATTTAATAAAAATTTGAAGGTTTAAATCTTTCATATTATCATATAATAACCATAGTATCGATAACCAATAGCAAAATTAAAAAATAAATTATTGCCCATGGCATCAAAATTGTTGGAAATAGAAGTATAAAGGCTATAAAAAAGATAGGTGGTGCATAATGGATACTTATTCAAGACATTCTATAATAGAATTGTGGGAATGTAACCGGAACTTTCTTGATAATAGAGAATTGGTAGAAAAGATTATGGTACAAGCCACACTGGAAGCAGGAGCAGAGATTAGGGAAGTTACGTTTCACAAGTTTACTCCTCAAGGAATATCAGGAGCTATCATTATCTCGGAATCCCATTTAACAATCCACACATTTCCAGAGCATGGGTATGCCAGTGTAGATGTTTTTACATGTGGTGATAGAATTGACCCCGGTATTGCAACTAAAATTATCGCGAGAAAATTAGGTTCTAAAAGAACTTATGAAATAAATCTTGAACGGGGATTGGGAGAAATTCTGATCACAGGGAAATATGAAACGAAAAGCGCATTAGCATAATTTTATAAGTTGAGGCACTTTTTCAGTGGTTTTGCCCTGTCCCTATGACTGCAGACTGTGGCCAGTACGCTGCAAACATTCAATAAACGCTGCTGCAGCCCGGGAAAGGGGAACATTTTTCATAGTACAAATCCCTAGTTTCCTGGGAGGAAGCTTTTCAGCCATTTCCACTTCAAAAAGTTGCCCTTTTTCAATTTCATTGAATGCACTTTGCTTTAAGACACAAGCCACCCCAAGACCAATTTTAGCAAACTCTACCAATAAATCTATATCCTCCAATTCTATCTCCGGGGTAAACGTCACTCCTTTTTGTTCCAGGAAATGATCTATGTTGTGCCTGGTCGTACTGTTTTTTTCCAACATTAAAAGTGGATATTTTGTTAATTCACGCAATGTTACCTTTCTATCCTTTAAAGCTGAATATTTATGGCAGGCAACGAAAATGTCCTCCACTGTAATAAACTCTTTTACCAAAATATTTTTATCCTTAACCGGAAGTGTCGCAATCCCAAAATCTATAAGGCCATTTTTCAATAATTCAAGAATCTGGGAAGAAGTCCTGTTAATTACCTGTATTTTTATTTTGGGGTGCTCAACATTAAACTTTTCAAGATGAGGAATAAGAAAATATTTGCAAATGGTATCGCTCACACCAATACGAATTTCACCGGTATCCAGGTTTTTCATCTCATAAAATTTATTTTCTGCGCTTTTTATAAAATTGTATGCCTGCTCAACATGCTTGAAAAGCAGTTCACCTTCCCATGTCAATTTCACCTTCCGGCTTTTCCTGAAAAACAATTGTCCGCCAAGTTTTTCTTCCAAATTTTTTATAGACTGGCTTACTGCCGACTGGGTAATAAATAACTTCTGGGCAGCCTCAGAAAAGCTTTCAAATTTAGCTGCATAATAAAAAACCTTATATAACTCAAAATTAATATCCATAAGCACCTCTAATATTTTGAATTAGTAATATTAACTTTACTTATTTATAATAACATATTAAAATAAAAATATACAATAATTTTTTGGCAACAGTAAACAATAGAAAGTAAAAGTTTAGATATAGCTCGATGTAAATCAATTCAGAAATCGTTATATAGAACTTGCTGTTTTTTGAATTTACTATAGGATAAAGTGAGGAGGTTATGATAATGGGCAAGGAAGTTCGAAGGGTGTATGTTGAAAAAAAGAAAGGTTTTGACGTGGAGGCGCAGAGTTTATTCCGGGACCTCAGGGATAATCTTGGAATGACAGGACTGGAATCTGTCCGGATTATTAACCGGTATGATGTGGAAGGGATTTCAGAAGAGGAATATCAGGCTGCCAGGAGAACTATTTTTTCTGAACCTCCTGTTGATGATATCTACGATGAAGAAATAGAGATCGGCAGTGAGGCAAAAGTATTTGCAATAGAGTACCTGCCCGGACAGTATGATCAGAGAGCGGATTCGGCAGCACAGTGCATTCAGATTTTAACTCACGGGGAGAGGCCGCAGGTTAGGGTTGCAAAGCTGATTGTACTTGAAGGTGATATTTCTGATGTACAATATAAAAAGATAAAAGAATATTGTATCAATCCTGTAGAAGCCCATGAAGCATCCTTGGATAAACCTTCAACGCTTGACATAACAGTTACTGTTCCTGAAGATGTTAAGGTTGTCAAGGGATTCATAGGGATGTCGGAAAAAGACCTTGAGGTTTTGCTAAAAGAAATGGGTTTTGCGATGGATATGGATGATTTGAAGTTTTGCCAGGCATATTTCTGCGATACGGAAAAAAGAGATCCCACTGTTACAGAAATGAGAATGATTGATACCTACTGGTCGGATCACTGCCGGCATACTACGTTTTTAACCAGGATAGGGGATGTTGAGATAGAAAAGTCTCATTTCAATGAAGTTGTTGAATCCGTATATCACAGTTATCTTGAATCCAGAAAATATGTTTACGGAGACAAGGAAAAAGCCATATGCCTGATGGATATAGCGACCATTGGCATGAAAGAATTGAAAAAAAGAGGGCTGCTGAATGATCTGGATGAGTCGGATGAGATCAATGCATGCAGTATCGTAGTAAATGTGGATGTAGATGGTGAAGAGCAGGAATGGCTGGTAATGTTTAAAAATGAGACCCATAACCATCCTACAGAAATAGAACCTTTTGGAGGAGCAGCAACCTGTCTGGGCGGAGCTATCAGGGACCCGTTATCAGGGCGAACTTACGTTTACCAGGCAATGCGCGTTACTGGAAGCGGCGACCCAAGGACAAAAATCGAAGACACCATCCCCGGTAAATTACCTCAAAGAAAGATTACCACCGGGGCAGCAGCAGGGTATAGTTCCTATGGAAACCAGGTAGGGCTGGCAACCGGATTGGTAGCGGAAATCTATGACGAGGGATATATTGCAAAAAGGCTGGAAATCGGGGCAGTTGTTGGTGCAGCTCCAAGAAAGAATGTTAAAAGGGAAAAGCCGGCCCCGGGGGATGTTGTGGTCCTGCTGGGAGGAAGGACGGGAAGAGACGGCTGCGGCGGGGCAACCGGATCATCCAAGGCGCATACGGAAGAATCTCTTGAAACCTGTGGTGCAGAAGTACAAAAGGGTAATCCGCCGGAAGAACGCAAGATTCAGAGGTTGTTTAGGAATCCAAAAGTTACTGCCATGATCAAAAAATGTAACGATTTTGGAGCCGGCGGTGTTTCGGTTGCAATTGGCGAACTGGCTGACGGATTGGAAATTAACCTTGATGTTATTCCGAAAAAATATGAGGGGCTGGATGGGACCGAGCTTGCTATTTCGGAATCACAGGAACGTATGGCTGTGATTGTATCAAAAGAAAATGTACAGGCATTTATTGACGCGGCCCGGGAAGAGAATCTGGAAGCTACCCAGGTAGCTGTTGTTACAGCCGATGAGCGTCTTAGAATGTTCTGGAAGGGTAATACCATTGTAGATATCAGCAGAGAGTTTTTAAATTCCAATGGAGCAGTAAAAAATACCGGTGTAATGATAAAAGCACCGGATGAAAAGAATAATTTCTTTAATATTTTACCGCAAAACATTGAAGAATCATTATCTAATATTCAGGACGCCTGGGTAAAGAATTTACAGGATTTAAATGTTTGCAGCCAGAAAGGACTGGTTGAGCGGTTTGACAGCACCATTGGGGCAGGAACAGTACTCATGCCTTTTGGGGGCAGATATCAGTTAACACCTGCTGAAAGCATGGTTGCAAAAATCCCGGTACTGGAAGGGGATACACAAACGGGCACTGTTATGTCTTATGGATATAATCCAAAAGTTTCAAAGTGGAGTCCTTTCCACGGAGCTGTATATGCAATTTTAGAGGCCATTGCAAAGGTGGCAGCTGCCGGTGGAGACTATAAAAAAATAAGGCTTACGCTGCAGGAATACTTTGAAAGATTGGGGAATGACAGGAGTAAATGGGGGAAACCTTTTAGTGCCTTGCTGGGTGCCTATTATGTTCAAACCAGATTGGGCATTCCCGCCATTGGCGGAAAGGACAGTATGTCCGGGACTTTTAAAGATTTAACAGTTCCACCTACCCTTGTTGCTTTTGCGCTGGATGTTGTGAATGTAAATCATGTGATTTCACCTGAATTTAAAAAGGTGGGCAGTAAGGTTGTTTATCTCCCGCTGCAGCGTGATGCGTATGAACTTCCGGATTTCAGCCAACTGGAAAAAAATTATTCCCGCATTCATGAACTGATCAAACAGGGTAAAGTACTGGCAGCACACACCGTAAGAGGCGGAGGACTGTCTGAAGCTATCAGCAAAATGTGCTTTGGTAATAAAATAGGGTTTAGTTTTGATGAAAAAATTGATGCAAGGGACCTGTTTACACCTTCCTATGGCTCATTAGTCCTTGAAATAGAAAAAGACCAACCGGTGGACGCATTATTTGCCGGTTTGAGTTATAAGATTTTAGGGCATACACAGGAGAAAGAAGTCATTACTGTTAACGATATAGAGATAGATTTAAATGTTATATTGCAAAAATGGGAAGAACCCCTGGAAAGCATCTTCCCAACCAGAACACCGGCGCTCGAAAGACAGCCGAAGCAGTATATTTATGAAAGGAAAAGGGTTGGAAGGCCATATGCCTCCTTTGCAAAGCCAAGGATATTTATGCCTGTTTTCCCTGGAACCAACTGCGAGTATGACACTGCAAAGGCCTTTGAAAAAGCTGGCGGAATGGTAGATATATTTGTTGTTCGAAACCTTTCCCCACAGGAAATTGAACAATCTCTGGAAGAAATGGCAAAGAGGATTTATAATTCCCAGATTATCATGATCCCGGGAGGGTTCAGCGGCGGTGATGAACCGGACGGTTCCGGGAAGTTTATTGCTACAGCATTTAGAAACCCAAAAGTAAAGGACGCTGTGATGCATTTACTGCAACAAAGGGATGGGCTCATGCTGGGGATATGCAACGGCTTCCAGGCACTTATCAAGCTGGGACTGGTCCCCTATGGGGAGATCAGGGATATTGATGAGGATTGTCCCACACTGACCTTTAATACCATCGGCCGCCATATTTCATGCACGGTGCAAACAAAAGTAGTTTCCACTCTCTCACCATGGTTTAGCAATGTAAAAGCAGGAGACATCCATACTATTGCTGTTTCCCATGGTGAAGGCAGGTTTATTGCAAATGCCGATGTAATCGAAACCCTGGCAAAGAATGGACAGATTGCGACGCAGTACGTAGATATGAATGGCAATCCCACCTATGATATCCGTTTCAACCCGAATGGATCGGTGGAAGCGATAGAAGGCATCACCAGCCCCGATGGAAGGGTTTTAGGCAAAATGGGACACTCGGAGAGAATAGGTTCCAATGTGATGAAAAATGTCCCGGGGGAAAAAGATCAGAAGATTTTTGAGGCTGGAGTTAACTATTTTAAATAAAAATAAATAAAGTTTAAAAAATAGACTAATTTAGGGTTTTATCCAGATTAGTCTATTTTTTTGCCATTTTTTAAAAATTTCACTTCCCCCCTCACTCTTTAGCTAATTCATATATCGCTCTTGCAAAAATGTTTTACAATCTACACTTTTCGACAAAAAAATCATGGAAAGTATAGTATGTTAATTTTGTATTTTCAATGGGCTTAAATCAATACATATTCTACACAAAGATGTACTAGCCACTGTAAGGATAGCAGGCATAATGGCTGCTAGATGCAGTACTAAATCTCTGCCCTTTGGAGACCCATCATGATAAAAATTAAACTGAATATTTATATTTGCTAAAAGTACGTTAATTTAATAATGAAGTGTTTTTCAAAAATAGAATGGAGAGGTGATGCGCTTGATGAAGGAAATGGTATACCAATCATGGAAGCGGTGTAAGGAAAGAGGGCTGCCAAAAGATATTTTACTGCCGGTTCTAAGGCTGACAGATAATGAAGTTCGGTTGTTAGTTAATAAACATAAGGTTCTTATCTCCATCTTCAACAGTTCTATTGAAGAAATTAAAAGTTTTGTCACAGGGCAATATATTTTTTTACTAACTGATATACAAGGAATTTTATTAACTGCAGCCAGCAGTATGCTAATAGAACGGTATGCAAAAGAATCGGGAATAAAGCTGGGAATGTCTTTTGCGGAAGAGAGCTGTGGCACCAATGCTATTTCAATGGCAATGGCATTAAAAAAGTCTGTATATATACGGCCTGAACAGCACTATTGCCGTATTCTCAAAAAGTGGTATTGCTATGCCACCCCGTTATGGGTTAATGAAAGTGTTATAGGTTATGTGGATGTGTCCACTATCAATCAAATGATGCAAAAAGAGTTAATGGCTATTATTGAGTTATTGTCATATCAGATCGGGTATAAGCTAAAGGAACTCAAAGAAACTGAAGCTGCAAACAAAGTTAGGAGAATAAAAGTAGAAAATAAGATGAATGGTCAGCAATTGCAAGTCTTAAAATTACTTGCAAAAGGATATACAGAAAAAGAGATAGCTGTAGAATTATGCCTCAATATCAATACAGTAAAATATCATAAAAAGCAGATATTCGGTAAATTAGGCGCAAAATCCAGTGCCGAGGCAGTTGCAAGAGCTATAGAATTAAAATTGACAGTCCAAGGTTAACTACACTAAAGTGTAGTTGAAATTAAAGTTGGTATTTTATAATATTGAAATATGAACTCTGATAAGTTATTAATTTACAGATAAAAAATATTTCTTTCAGATTAAAAATCTATAGTTTTGCACTTTTTAAATAGTTGCCAGAAATTGACGTAATAATTTGCAAAATAAATAAGGTACAATTTTTGCAAAACTATAGTTTATAATACATAATACAATAACTTATGTAATATTTTACAGTATTTGACAGTTGAAGAACAGAAAAAGCTTACAAACCCTTGTGGATAGCGATTTCTAAGATTTTGCTGTTAATAAAAAATTGCGTACTTTTTTGTATCCATTGTGAATAGTGCGTTTGCTGCTATTTTTCATATCGACAGTTATGATGTGAAATTTAATATTACTTTAGAAAAATCACTTGAAAGTACGCACTTTTGAGTAGTAAAATTTGACACGTAAATATGCTTATTGTAAGGCTTTAGAGGCTATTTGAGATGTCATAACTGTCAAAGACCCGAGCATAAAGCTGCAAGGCTTTTACGTAGTCAGTCAAACCATTTGAAGTATGTTCTAATATTCCTAATATTAGGGATTTTTATTACATGGAAGATATAATCGTCTATCGTAAATGTTAACATTTATTTAACATAAATTTACATTTAATTTACATTAAAAAAGTTGATATTCAATTTGATACAAGCTATAATGATAGCGAAATGTAAGGCGGTGTATAAGGTGCTTATACGCAAAAAGGCGGAGCTATGCCTAAGAGATATATTTTACTGCGTGAAAGAGGTGAAAGATGTTTTATAAAATAAATAATATGGATAATTGAAAAAAGTGGTATTATAATTGATTCAGAAAATATAGTGGAAAATGATGACTATAATCGGTAGTGACTAAAGAGGTGGACAATGGAAAATTTTATTAAGAAAAAACATGCCTTTCTTTTTCAGGGAGTAGGAGCTGAATATCAAAGATTTTTACACCTACTTGATGAAGAACAAAAAGAAATATTGCACCAATGTTGTTCTAAAGTAAATAAGGAAATAAAATTAGACTTGTGGCACTATTTATTTAATTCTTCAATAACCAACTATGATAAGATGTTCAATGACTGGATTGCTATCTATACTATTGATTATATTGTTTATCATACATATATTAATTTCGGAATAAAGCCAGGAATATTTCTCGGATACAGCATGGGTCTGATTACTGCATTGGCATGCGGACAAGCAATTTCTTTTGAATCGGGATTACATCTGCTGTTAAGTTCATATGAATATGCCCAATATGCTCCTAGAAAAAAAGAATCTATGGCTGTGATTGTCGGTATGACCTCTGATGATGTTGATAGAATGATCCAGAGAAATGGTTTAAATGATTATGTTTCAATAGCCAGCGAAAATAATGAATATTGCATTATTATATCTGGAATTAAGAGTTGTGTAGAAAAAGTTTTAGAAATAGCAGAAAATGAAGGTGCCATGAAGGTTAAGGAATTAAATGTGCCTTATGCTTTTCACTCACCATACGCATTGGGTGGAATAGAAAGATATATAAATGTTGTTGAAAAAATCAATATTTTAAATTGTAAGATGCCGGTAATTTCATGTTACAACCAGAATATAATTCAGGATTCTTCAGATTTAAAGAAAGAGCTTATTAAAAATATGGCAAGCCGAATGTACTGGAAAACCTCTATAGAAAAAGTTACTGAAATGGGTATCAACAGCTTTATTGAAGTAAGCTTGAACGATTCTCTTACCAAATCTTCCAAACTAATCAATACCAATTGCGAATTTTTTAATTATAATAGTTTGCTCAAAAGTAAATTGATATTAGAGAAAATAAAAGCGTCCAATCTAAATATAAAATCCAATGAAAGAATGGTTGTTTAAGTAAATATTATGCTTAAAAAGAGATGTTAAATTGTGAGGGTTGAATAGGTCGATTAAGGGGAGATAAATGGTGAATACAAAAGATAACAATATAATATATATTGACCTGTCCAATAATAGAATATATCGCGAAGAAATATTTCCTGAAGTAAGGAAAAAATATATCGGAGGTACCGGTATTAATACAAAGATACTTTTTGATTCAGAAGCTGTATACCATGACGCTTTATCGGAAAAAAATGTACTTATTTTTGGCGTTGGGCCGGCTGTGGGGACGGGATTATTGGCGGGAAACCGGTGTACTGTAACTGCAAAGAGCCCCATAACCGATATTTATGGGGATTCAAGTATAGGTGGAAATTTTACAATAAATATGCGTTCTGTTGGAATTGATCACCTAGTATTTATGGGAAAATCGGAAAAGCCGGTATATGTACATATAAATAAACAAGGAGAAATTAAGATTTTAGACGCTACTGATTTATGGGGGACTTTAACCAATCAAGCAACAAAGATTCTATTAGAGCGTCATGGCAAGAATTGCGAAGTAGCCTGTATTGGTCCTGCAGGAGAGAAGCTTGTACGTTTTGCCAGTATAATTATGTCTGAAAATCATGTTGCCGGCCGTACAGGTATGGGATGTGTTATGGGGTCAAAAAATTTAAAGGCTATTGTTATTGAAAAAAATGAATGTAAACCTCCGGTATACGATGCAAATAAAATTATGAAAATAAAAAAATTATGGTTAAAAACATGCCGTTCTTCTATGCTTGCCAAAAATACAAATATTGAAGGAACAATATTTCTAGTAGAAAGGTATAACAAGATTAGACATTTACCTGTAAGAAATTGCCAATCTGGTAGCGATTCAAAAGCTGAAAACATTTATTCAAATAAATTTAAATATGAATATGTAACTAAAAAAACAGCATGTTATGCTTGTCCTGTAGCTTGCGCAAAGAAATTTGAAATAAAAGAAGGAAAGTATAAAGGTGAAAAGGGTGAAAAAATAGATTATGGTTCTATAACATCTGTTGGTCCTGCAGTTGGAATATTTGACTGGCCTAGCATTATACATTTAAAACTGCTAAGTGACTATTATGGAATGGATGACATTGAACTTGGGGGTGTTTTGGGTCTGATTCTGGAATGTCAAGAGAGAGGTATTATTAAACCAGAAGATACTGACGGCAAAACAGTTAAATTCGGCAATACCGATGATGTTGAATATCTCATACACAAGCTTGTAAGCCGTGAGGGCATAGGTGATTTGATGGCAGAAGGTGTATATAGGGCTGCAAAAGAAATAAATGCCGAGCAATATGCCTTTTGTATTAAGAAATCTTCAGCTGGTACGCAAGCTAAAGCAAGATTAGCTTGGTCATTAGGTTATATAACTTCTACCAGAGGTGGAGATCATTTAAAAAATTTTCCTTTTACAATGCTTTTCGGAGGTTATTTCTCAGATCTAGTTGCAAAATATATTTTTAAAGTAGATGCGAAAAAAGAAATCGGGACCCCGGAAAAAAAAGGACGAGTTGTTTGGTGGCATGAAAATTATAAATATGCAGTAGATGCATTGGGATTGTGTATTTTTGCTATCCATCCAATTCCTAATATGGGACATGCATATTTTGATGAATTTGCTGAAGTTATGAATGGATTATATAATCTTGATTTAAAAGATGAAGATATATTTTATGCAAGTGAGCGTATTTATCAATTGCAAAATGCTTTTAATGTACTGTGTGGAATAGGATTAGATGATTATGAGTGGCCTGTAAGAAAAAAAGATGACAATATTGACGATGAGTATATTGAGGAAACAACAATTAAAGTTCGTGACAATCCAGGAATGCTTCCAGAGTATTTTAAGTTCAGGGGGTTGACCGGTGAAGGTAAACCTACTGGTAAAAGGTTTAAAGAATTAGGCTTGGAAGAATATATTGAAAAAGCAAATGTACTATATAGCAATAATGTAGAAAGTATTAAAGACTTATTGCAACAAGTAAGTTTAAATGCAAAGTTTTCATTTAAAGATAGGGTTAAAGCTCTTATACTTTCCAAAATATTTTGCTTGTTGATTGATTTAAAAGACAAAAAAGACAGAAAAGAATATTTGAAAGAAAAGAAAAAATTATCATTAAATTCATAAAACAACAAGTAAAACATTAATGTAAAGTTATATAAAAAGAAGGGAGAGTAGATAGGTGAACATTATAATTTCAACAGCAGGTACCTGGGGTGATGTTCTTCCATATATTTCAATTGGAACTGCTCTTCGAAAAAGAGGACATAATGTCGTATTATTAGCTAATTCTAAATTTGAAGCCGAGATACGCAAAGCAGAACTTGGATTTCATTCTGTAAGTTCTAAAGAAGATTTTGAAAATGCTTTATCATATATTGTAAATGAAGGTTTAATATGGGAACAAGGTGCGGCCAAAAATGCCAATCTAAAAAAGGTTATTGAGTCTCTTGGGAAATTATTCCTTAATTCGACAAGGCCAATATACGAGTATATATATAATAACTGCCAACCAGGAAATACTCTGCTCATTAATAATTATATATGTTATGGAGCAAGGTATGCACAAGATAAATTAAATATTCCGGGAATAACTGTGGTATTAGTGCCTTTTTATTTTCATTCAAAGTACCGCCCGGCTCAACAACCCAATTTGCCTGAGTGGATGCCTAGGTTTGTCAAACGATTTTGGAGATCATTTTTTGAAGACTTCATTCTTTTTAAACCACTATTTGAGCAATTCCATGACGGTGATATCGAGCTGAGTAAATACAAGGAATATAAACTAAGGTTTTCACCAGATAAAGTCATCTGTATGACACCTGAGTGGTTTGCAAAACCACAACCTGATTGGCCTCCTCAAACTGAAGTACTGGGCTTTCCGATTTATGAAGGAGAACAAACTCAAAAATTACCGAGGGAAGTTGAAGAGTATATAGCAGAGGGTGAACCACCCATTATATTTAATCCGGGATCACAGTTGCAGGAAAATGATAAATTCTTTATAGAATCTGCATATGCTTGTGAAAAACTAAAAAAACGAGGTATATTTGTTGGATGTTATGACAAAAAAGTTCCTAAAAATTTGCCTTCATGTGTAAAGGTATTTAGATATATTCCTTTAGATACAATACTTCCACGAGCTGCTGCTATGGTATATCATGGGGGGATAGGTACCTGTTCACAGGGATTAAGGGCAGGTATTCCACATCTTGTTGTACCTACGTTTCCTGAACATTATGATACCGCATATAGATTAAAAGAGTTAGGAGTAGGGGATACCATAAATTGGAGTAAATATAATGCACAAGATATAGCAAATAAACTGGATAAACTTATAAATTCAAGTGTTGTTGCCAAAAATTGCAGAGAAATTACTTGCAAATTTGATTGTAGCGATCCTATAGATGATTTTTGCAATATAGTGGAAAAATTGGCGAGAAAACATGGGATATTGAAGTAAATAAGTTTATTTTATAACAATTCAAATAAAATTTAAATAAATAAAACTAAATGAATTAGGAGGTTTTTTATGAGAAATTTAACACCAGAAATCAAAGAAGAATTAAGAGAAATGATTTATGAGTTTTTTGCAGAGGAATGTGAAGTTGAATTATCTGAATTAAATGAAGAAACAAACATTACCGATGATTTAGATGGTGATTCTTTATTGTTTGTTGAACTTGTTGAACTAATTAAAAAGAAGTATGATTTAAATATTCAGCTTCAGACAATTGGAAAGTATTTGCTTAAGAATCCGGCAGAAACGATTGGACAAGTCATTGAAACTACTTTCTTAATTTATCAGCATGAGAATGATATTGTAAATTTGGGAGCATGATACGGGATGACGTATTCAGAAGAAAAAAAATCAGGGGTAGTCTGTTTTGAAGAAGTAAATCAAATTGGAATTCTTACAATTGATAATGGAAGCCAGAATAAAATACCCCAGCCGGATTTTTTGGATTTGAGTTTTTTAAAAGAGTGGATATCCGAACAAAGACTAAAAGGTTTAATAATAACTGGAAAGGGAAGGCATTTTTCAGCTGGAGCCGATGTGGATAACATCAGAGCCAATAAAGACAATCCCGGTTATCTAAGAGAAGCATTGAAAAAGGGTAGGGATATCCTGAATTACATAGAATCGCTGCCTATTATCACTGTAGCGGCAATAAGTGGAATATGTTTTGGCGCCGGATTGGAAATTGCTTTAAGTTGTCAGTTCAGGATAGGCACGGCTAATGCTTTATTAGCCTTTCCTGAATCCAATATCGGCATTATGCCAGGATTAACTGGTACCATTAGGTTGTCGAGAATAGTCGGTAAAAGCAAAGCGTTAGAGATAATTATAACTGGAAGGACTATCAATGGGGAAGAGTCTTATAGTTTAGGTTTGGTTGACAAAATTGTTCCTAATAAAACACATTTATCTGCGGCAGTTCAATTTATAAATGAATTAACGAAAAATAAATCACATCAACAAATAAGGAGTATTATACAATCAGTAAATAAATCGGCTGTCGAGAAAGACGCAATCGCTATGGAATACGAAAGTGAAATGTTTTTAAAGTTAGTTGAAAATATATAGGTTGTGTTAAAATGATAAAAATGTTCGAAAGCTTGCTATCTAAAGAAAAAAAAGAATACAATTTAGTTAGTCATTTGTTTATGGCGTCAGATGAAACAACTATTGAGGATTTTATCGAACAGCTTTATGATAATAAAAAATTGCACAAATGGTTTAACTTTCTTCCATTTGTATGGATGACTTCCGATAAAGCGTATTTTGATCCAGGATGTGTTACTACATTTCACATTATATTTCCTCCGTTTAGCTATAAAATAATATGTGAAGAAATCCTTCCCGATAACAAGGGATTTAGCGTTGTTTTTTCAGGTTTGCTCACAGGAAAAGGGAAGTTTGAGTTTATTCAAAAAGAAAATGGGATACTTCTTAATCATGAAATGAATCTTACAGGTATAAATTGGTTAATTCATTTATACTATGGTATTGTTTGTTTGGGGCATGATATTTATATGTGCTGGAGACTATCGATTTTAAAAAAGATTCTGATTAACCAAACCGTAAGAAAGAAGCAAGGAGAATTGGTAAAATGAAGCATGAGTTTTTCTTTGAAGTCAGAGGCTATGAATTAGATTCATTTGGTCATGTCAACAACGCTGTTTATTTGAATTATTTAGAAGAAGCCCGATGGAAATTTTTTGATGAGATGAAATGGATGGATTTTTTGAAAAGCGAAATGCTTTTTCCGGTAGTTGTTGAGACAAATATCCGTTATATACGTGAACTAAAGATGTTTGACAAAGCAGTTGTAAAAACCCATTGGAAATATGAAGACCAGTACTTGATAACCGATCAAGATATTTATTTTGTAAACACAAATAAGAAGGTTGCCAAAGCAACCGGAAAAATGATTTTAGTATCCTTTGAAAGAATAGTGCATGAACTTCCTGACTTTATTAAAAATGAATTAGATAAAGAGGGATAGTATGGTTACAGTAAACGGACAATCTCATTTGCTCATACAAAACTCTATTGCTTTTTTAGACATTACTGATTTCAATGATATTTTTAGCCATAAACAATTAATCGATGAAAATATCGCCAGTGATAAAATTGTTGTTTTTGCGGTTATATGGAATAGTCAGCATATTCCATGCAATAAGCCCCAAGCTCAAAAATTGGAGTTATATAAATGGCTGAATTCACTTCCCATTCTTTCTATTATAGTAGTTGATACTGATTGTTACGATGAATTATTGGAGTTGATGATGATGTTCGACATCCGTCTGAGTGGAAAAAATATTTCTATTCGGTTTCCGGATGACGACTCCAAATTTGTTTTTAATTTTGAAGAGCGGTGTCAGCTGCTTATGGGAAATGAAATAAATGTCGACGGATACAGGAACCTATTGAAAAAGACCTTATATTTGGATGATGTTTATGTCCAGCGGCTAATAAATCAAATAATTGATATAGATGATATACAAAATGAAGTTCAAAAATATGTAAATAGAATCATAAGTAATAAGGATAATTATCATATTAAATCTATAATAAAATGCTTTAACAATTATAAACTTCTTGGTTTAAAGGCTGACCGGAAATTACTGCTTGAAGAAGAAGCTAAACAGTTTTGCGCTTTGATTGTTAAAAGTTATTTGAAAATGAGGTCGTAATATGAAGATTGAATTGAACAAAGTTATTTTTGAAGAAAAAGAAGATATAGGATATGTTGTCATTAACGATCCGCCTGCAAATAAAATGACAACTTTGTTTCTTACAGAACTTAGTGAACTTGTCACTCGATATATTGCTCATTCCAAAGTTAAAGGAATCATAATAACGGGCAACGGGAGGCATTATAGTTCCGGTGTTGAGGTAGACAGGCTTAAGGAACTTGTTTCAAATCAAGCTTCATTTGATAGTGATGGTAATTTGGTAACCTATCCCATGGGGCATCAGCAAGATCGGAATTCATTTGATTTTTTTTACAACCATAATATACCGGTTATAAGCGCTATTAACGGTTTTTGTATTGGGGCAGGCTTGGAATTGGCCTTGTGCAGCCATATCCGTATTTGTGGCAACGGCAGTACATTGGGTCTACCTGAGTCAACATTTGGGTTTATACCAGCTTTGAGTGGTACTTTAAGATGCGTAGAATTATGCGGTCTTGGGAAAGCTCTTGAATTAGTGTTAAGCGGTGAAACCTTTTCTGCAGAAGATGCTTTGAAAATGGGAATTGTTGATGGTATTGTCAGTAAAAAAGAGACTTTGTCCTATTGTGAAGAATTGATGAAATATATTTTACAAAGTAAAATGACATATTCCAAAACAAATATCAAGATGTATTTAAAAAATTTTAATGAAATTTATCTGAGTATTAAAAATAAGCAAGGGAGGGGGTACATAACATGTGGAAAAATGTGAGACTAGCGGGAACAGGTTCATATCTTCCCGGACAACCCATAAAATTTGACCAAATCAATGATTACCTCGGACAGCTTACGAAAGCGCCGGTAAAACTTCAGAAGTGGATAGAAAAAGTTCAACCATTGATGGCCGAAATGCTTGGTGTAGAGTATGTTTATTATGCATTCAATAATAAAACCCGCACATTTGATGACGATAATTTAAGTTTGTCTGTAAAAGCTGCCAAGTTAGCCTTGGAAGATGCCGGAATGGAAGCAAAAGACATCGATCTTCTAATTTATGGCGGTAATTATTCTGAGCAAATGCCTGCAATATCAACACGAATACAGGAAGAACTTGCAATTGAAATCTGCGGTGAGTTTCATATCCATGCAAATTGTACATCTGTTTATAAAGCTATAAAATTAGCCCATACATATTTACAAACTGGTGAATATAAAAATGCACTAGTTGTTTCTTCATGTGTTTCCAGTTCGTTTTTTGTCCCTGAGTTTTATAATCAGGAGAAAGTTACTAAAGAAGATATCTTTTTACGCTGGTACTTATGTGACGGTGGCGGTGCATTTGTTCTAACAGCTGACGATGAAAAGAAAAAAGGCTTTTACTTGGAAAACACCTATATTGAGTCTGCGGGAGGAAAAAAGAAGTCAGCCATGGGGAACAGGCTCCCTTACCATTGGAATAATCCTCTAAAGAATTATGAGGAAGGTGCCCATCATATTAGACAGGTTTATTTAAATCAGATGGAAGACTTTGCTCATACAGAAAGCAACGGCAAGACAATTTTTTATAATGCACTAAAAAGAATGCTTGCTCTTCAGAATATCGATCTCACTCCTTTAAAGTATTTTGTGATTAATATGCCGTCAAAATCCGTTCGTGAGCATATAATGCAAGAATGCACTGAATTAGGAATTGGACTAGATAAATTTTACAGTGCAGTAGAACAAATCGGTTATCCGGGACCACCGGCGGCTATCATGTCAATTGATTATCTATTAAAAAATCGCAGTTTTGAAAATGGTGATTTGATATTTAGCTTTGTAATGGAAGTAAGTAAGTTTATGCAAGCTGGATTTACACTTAAGTACGTTGAATAATATTAATGAGTGAGGGGATGAAGGAATGAATATATTGCTTGTAAACCCACCAATTCCTAATAGATTCATAATATATGACTATTGTGATGAAGAGGGTAGAAAAGCCATTGCAAAGCGGGTATTGGTAGGACCTCCTTTAGCATTGAATGTTCTTGCAGGAATGCTGCCCGAAGAGAATGTTATCATTCTTGATCAAAAGGCAGAAATGGATATTAATCCTGATTATGATTATATAGAGGAGCTTATTAAAGAAATCAATATTTTTAAACCTGATATTGTCAGTTTCACCTGTTTAACTGCACAGTATAATTGTGTAATCAAACTGCTTGAAACAGTAAAAAAAGTAAACAATAAGATTCTGACTACTATCGGCGGTATTCACCCTACATCATGTCCACAGGATTTCATAGGTTCAAAAGCAGATATCATATCCGTAGGTTTAGGGAAACACAGTTATTACCATATTGTTCAAGAATTTAAAAAGAACAGGGAGAAAGCCGATTACTCAAAAATCCCAGGACTGGCCATCAACACAGGAAATAGTTTGTATTATACTAGGCCGTTAAGCGACATGAGTTATAAAGAATTCAAGGAGAATTATCTGCTTGATGAAATGCTGCCAAATAGGGCTCTGACTGATAAATATAACTATACAATACCACATATAAAAAAGAAAATTCATTATATTAGTACTTCACAAGGCTGTACACATAGATGTAATTTTTGTTATTTATGGAGGATGACCAACGGGTTTTATTTCCACCGTGATATTGAATCCATTATCAATGAACTCAAACAAATGGAACAATACTATTTGATACGGTTTTGTGATGCCAACACATTTGGCGATATTAAAAAAACGAAGGAATTATTCACTAGGATTATTGAAGAAGGATTGAATAAAGATCATGCCTATATGGGTGATGTACGAACAGACACAGTAGTACGGCACCCCGAGATCATACAACTAGCCGCTAAAGCCGGATTAAAAGTGACAGTTTGTGGTCTTGAGGCTACAAGCGACGACGAGCTAGAAAAATACGGAAAAGACTGTTCCGTCGAAACAATAAAAGAAGCGTTAAAGATATTAAACGAAGCCGGAATCTATGTAAATGGAAACTATATTATTCGGCCTGATTATGATGAAGAGGATTTTGAGAGAGTTGGACGTTTTATAGAAGACAACCCTATTTATAATTCCGCTTTGACTATTTTGACGCCATTCCCTGGGACAGAACAATGGGATGAACTGCAGGATCAAATAATTATTAGAGATTATGAATACTATAATCTTACCAATAGTGTCTTAAAAACAAAGCTTCCTGAAGATGTTTTTTATGGTAAAATCGCAGAGTTGTATAAGGTTAGTGCAAAATCAGGTAAGAAATTTTTGTCTATGTATGAAAATCACAATGATAAAACAGTATAAATCGAGGGGAGTAATAAAATGGAAATCGGTATTATAGGCAAAGGAAAAATGGGAAGAGATATATTTAATGAATTCTTCCAATTTGACTATAATATGGTTATGATTTGTAGGAAATCGGAGGATATTGAAGAGATAACAGCTTCCATTGAAAAACAATTAAAAAAAATGCTAAAGAGAGGTTATATAACTGAATCTACCTATGAAAAAAAAACTAACTCCTTTATAATATCCAATGACTTATCTGCTTTGAAAAACTGTGACCTCGTTATTGAATCGGTTTATGAAGATAAAAAACTGAAGCAGGATGTTTTTGAAAAGGTAGAGGCCATCGTAAGACAGGACTGTATTTTAGCATCCAACACCTCATCCATACCGCTACAGATTGTTTTTGAAAAATGTATAAAGAAGGACAGATGCATGGGAATGCATTTCTTTTATCCGGTAAAGGTTATGAGAACCGTTGAAATCAATAAAACGTCGTCTACCGGAAAAGATTATGTTGAAATGGTACGCAGTGTATTGACAAATATCGGTAAAAACCCTTTTGAGTTAGAAGAAAATGCAAACATGGTTTTGACTAAAATGCTTTCGATATTAACAACACAGGCATATAGAATTTATGAAGAACATTATTTAACTATAGAAGAAATTGATAAGCTGTTAAAAGAGCAACTGTTAAGCTTGGGATTATTTGAAATTGTTGATTCTACCGGCATAAGCATTATTTTAGAGAGCATTGAAAATTTTGTTAATGACCGTTATAGAAAGCTTTTCATTCCTTTATATAATAAAGGCAAAAAACTAATAGAGGAGAGTTATCCGGGAGGGATCGGCAATAAGGGACTTAGTGCCTATGAACAGGAGCATCCGGTAGAGTTTAAAAAAGTTTCTGAAGCAGAGTTAAATGATTATAAGCGAAATATAATACTAAGGTTGCAAAGCCTTCTTATAAATGAAATAGCTTTTATAATACATAATCAAAATGTTGAAAAAGATAAAATCAATGAAGCGGTTAAAGAAGTTCTAGGATTATCTGAAGATCCCGCCAGTATGCTGAAACGCATAGGACATCAAAAGATTATAGAGTGCCTTTTAGATAACCGCCAAAGGTTGCAGGATGATATTTATCAACCACTAGATTTAGCTGTTTTTAATAATTGATAACAAATAAATTTTGAGTTTCTTAGTGGAGGGTGTGTCTATGAATAATGAAAATAAAACTGTTATAACCGGGATGGGGATGGTCACCTCTCTTGGAGTGAATCTGGAAACAACCTGGCAAAATCTATTGGCAGGCCGCTCAGGTGTTAAGAAAATATCTTTATTTGATGCCAGCAATCATGAGACTCAGATTGCTGCGGAAGTTAGTCCGGAGTTTGAACAACTTGCTGAAAAAATAATACCGCGAAGAAATAGAAAACAAATGACAAGAACAACTAGAATGTCAATGGTTGCGGCTGATGAAGCAATTAAGAATAGCAGTATCAATTTTGATAATTATGATAGGGTGCGAATTGCCGTTATCATGGGGGTAATCACTACTTCATATAATGACATGGAACGAAACCAGTCCGATTCTCACATTGTTGTTAAATCAATGCCGAATGCGCCAAGCGCCTGGATTTCCCTTCTTTACGGTTTGGAAGGTCCCAATTTTAATGTTTCTACAGCCTGTGCTTCTTCTGCCTATGCCATTGGACTAGGTCATCAAATGATAAAATCCGGTCTTGCTGATATTGTTATTGCAGGTGGAGTTGATTCAAGTATTGAACCTGAATACATTAAAGGTTTTAACCAAATAATGGCCATGTCTGTAAGGAATGATTCACCGGAAACCGCATGCCGTCCTTTTACCCTATCACGTGATGGATTTGTAATGGGCGAAGGCGCCGGGGTAATGGTATTGGAATCAGAAAAAATAGCGCGTGAGAGAAATGCAGTTATATATGCTGAGCTTGCCGGGTATGCAATAACTAGCGAGGCGGCAGATATTACCGCTCCTAAGGAAAATGGGGGTGGAATGGCAAAAACCATGAAAATGGCGCTGGCAGATGCTAGGGTAAATTATGATGAAATTGATTATATCAATGCACATGGCACATCTACCTATTTAAATGACAAATATGAAACAATGGCCATCAAAGAATGCTTTGGTAAAAGAGCGAAAAAAATAGGCGTATCATCGTCAAAGTCAATGGTTGGGCATACACTTGGCGCTGCTGGAGCTATTGAAGGTATCATAACTGTATTAAGTATTTATAATAAGATACTTACACCAACAATTAATTATCATGATCCTGATCCGGAATTGGATCTTGACTACATTCCGAACCAGGCTAGGGAAAAGGATATTCGTGCAGCACTATCAAATTCCTTTGGCTTTGGAGGACATAATGCCACACTTGTTTTTAAAAAATATTAAATATTTTTGGGTGGCATGATTTGAGCAACCGTTTTAGTGAATGAAATGAATTAGAACAACAAGAAGAGAGAAAGGGGGAAGAATCTTTGAAAAAGGTAATGTTTATTAGTTTCCCGGCTGTAGGACATGTAAATGTATCAATCAATTTATGTAAAGAACTGGCAGATAAGAATGTTAAATTACTTTATTATACACTTGAAGAACATTTTCATAAATTTGAAGGATATAACAATATTGAAGTACGTAAATATCCTGACAATTTTGCAGAATATTACAGCGAGAAAGCTAAAATTTCAGGTAAAATAATACAGAATCTAGTAGCTCTACTGCATATGCTGTATTCATTCACAGATATGCTGATGCCGTTTCTAATAAAAGAAGTCGAAAAAGAAAAACCGGATTTGATTATGTGTGACCCCTTAAGTATATGGGGAAAAATTGTTGCACGGTTGTACAATATTCCTTTAGCTCTCTTGTTTACTATATTTGTAGGTGCCGGAGAAAAGAAAATACCACCTGGAGCAATTAAATCTATGCTATTAAACATGCCAACCTTTATTCAAAGCATGATGATTAAAAAACGCATAGATAAGAAATATGGTAATTTATGTGATAACCCACCGGATATCATGGACCATCAAGGTGAATTTACCATAGTTACTACCTCTAAAGAGTTTCATCCTAATGGACATGCCATACCTGATAATGTAAGGTTTATGGGACCTACAAATACTGAACATAGTATTTTGCCAAAAGATAATAAACTTATATTTGTTAGTATAGGAACTGTTCAGTCTAACAATGCATTATGGGAGGCTTGTATAAATGCGACCAAAGATCTTGGCTATAAGGTGGCTATCACATTGGCCGGTAATAAACAGAATAAAATTAACATGAAAACTATTCCCGACCATGTAACAATATATGACAACTTGACTCCAACAGAGTATAAAAATATGATAAGTAAGTCTGTGTTATTTATCAGTCATGGTGGAGCCAGCAGCGTTACTGATTCTATCCTTGGCATGACTCCGCTGTTGGTTTGTCCTGGTAGTGATGAGACTTATGAGATGGGAAGACTTGTCAAATATCACAAATGTGGCAGCTTTTATCCCTATAAAAAAATTAGAACAGATAAATTACGAGAAGAAATTATCAAAGTGCTCAATGATGATAGTACAAAATCAGGCTTGGAGAAAATGAGACAGTTTTTTCTTAATTCAATGGGATGTAAAAAAGTTGTTGAAGAATTAGTTAAGGAATTTAATTTAATTTAAAAAAGAGGGATTTATTATGATCAAAGATGTTATTGTGTATAGTACAGAGGGCGGTACTACAAAAGAAACTGCAGAAAAAATGAAGATGGCAGCAAAAAATAAGGTTGATGTATTTAATATAAAGGATAAACCTGTTATAAATCTAAATCAATATAACAGAGTATTTATTGGGTCTGGAGTTTATGCAGGAAGTTTGGCACCTGATGTTATTAAATTTATAGAAAAAAATACGTCAATTTTAAAATCTAAAAAAATTATCTTTTTTGTTCATGCTTTAGGGTCTGAATCAGAGTACGAAAAAATTGTCAGTCGCAGCGTAAAGAATTATATTCCATCAAACAGGTATGAGATTTTTTATTTAGGTGGTAAAGTAGATGTAAAAAAACAGAACTTTTTTATCAGGATGATGATATCAATTCTTGTAAAGAAATTAAAACTGGACCCGGAGCATCCCAATAACATTGATGAAAAAAAAGTTGAAGAACTCATGAAATGTGTTTCTTCTACGCATTAATTCTTTATGTCGTTACGGGACATTAAAAATAAGATTTTTCTATCTCATATACCAGACCTAAAGGATTACAATGCATGGATTATTGATGTGAGGGATTTTTATACATATATAGAAGTTATCAAGCAGTGCCTTTCAGATGAAGAGACAAGAAAGAGTCAAGAAATAAGAAATGAAGAAACAAGACGTTTATTTTGCTTGCGTAAAGGTATTACACGAATTATTCATAGTAGTTTTTTAGATATAAATCCTTATGAAATAAAATATGAATATACTGATTATGGGAAACCGCTTATTTCTTATAGTGTGAATAAAGCTTTCCATTTTAATATTTCACATTCAAAAGAATATTTATTTGTCGGTATAGCTAAAAATGGAGATATCGGTGTTGATATAGAAAAAATAAATCCAAAGCTGAATCACTTCCTCTTAGCCAGCAGTGTTTTTTCACCAGATGAGCTGGCTATATATAGCAAGTATAATAAATTAAACCGGATACGATCCTTTTATAAAGCCTGGGTGCAAAAGGAAGCGATTTGTAAAGCCATAGGTGTGGGGCTTTCTCTTGGATTTAATAATTTTTCCGTTAATATTGATCCTAGTGCTAATGACGTGGAATATAGTTTGAGTATTGATAATTTAAAATACCTTATTAAAATAAGAGTAAAATTTGAGAAAGACTATGTTTTTGCATCAGCATTACTAACAGTCTAAACGTCAAAAGTATAAAAGAACCCTATTGAATTGCTTAACCTAATCGCATAAGGGGGAAATGTGATGAAGAGTAAGTTTATAAAAGCAAATGTTATGGACAGCTGCATGCGTATTATGGAAGATAATGCAACATGTAATACTTGGTATATCTTACTTTATGTAAAAGATGATTTTAACATTAAAATTTTGGCAGAGAGTATAAAACAAGCTGTAAAGGACATACCAATTTTATCATGCAAAATATCCAGGGGGTATTGGAGGGATAAATGGGTACCAATAGAAAATCTTGATGTCAATCAATTTATCAAAACAATCTGTGTAGATAATAATTCTTTTCAGGATAAAGATTCTTTTTATGATGAAGCATATAATCAATTTATTCAGTTAAAGGATAAGTATATAAACATACAAAGTGAACCGCCTTTCAAAGTAAAGATATTTTATAATGAACAAATTGGAAATAAGATGATAGCTTTTTGTTTGCATCATTGTTTAGCTGACGGGCGAGGGTGGTTACAGGCAATAAAGATAATTGGAGAGTATTATAATGCTATTTTAAATAATACAACATGTACTCCGCCAAGGAGAAATGTACGAAAAATATCCAAACTAGTATTTTCTATCAGTATGGCTAATTTCTTTGAAACTATTTCTTTAATGCGTAAAAAAGTTAATACAATGGAACCTATAAAGCCTGTACTGGAACTCGACAATATCAATGATACGAATATTGACTACAACAATGTAGGTATTGAAAAAATTATGATCAGTAATAATGACCTTAATAAATTAAAAGACTTGTATAAACCTTTTAAATTCACAGTAAATGATATATTTTTATATCTTGTATTAAAACTCACTAATAAATATAACATGGACTTAGAAGAACCTAATTCTCAACTGGCTACAGGAATGTTGGTTGATCTGAGAAGGTATTTTAAAGAGGATGCATTAAGTATAGCTAATTATTTTGCGCCTGAGCCAGTTATGATAAATAGTAAAGATATAGATAATCTGTATAAAATTTCAGAAGATTTCAAGGCTTTAAAGAAAAGACCTCTTGGTTTGGGTTTTTTTTATCCAATCCTTTTAACAAGCATATTTCCAGTTGGCCTTCTAGAAAAAATTATGAGTAAAATAATGAATGGTTTGGCAATGCAATCATACTCAGGGATGGGAGTAACTAATTTTGGAAAGCTAGATGATTATCTAAAGCCCTTTGGAGAGGGTATCGATAGTATATCTGTTATTCCATCTGCAGGAGTCCATGGATTCCCATCATTGCTTATCTCAGGATATAAGGGTACATTAACATTGTATTTTGTGAAGTATAATGATAGAAATTGTTTAACTCAAAAAATTAAAAATGAATTTACTGAACTGCTAAATGAAATTCTCGCCAAAGACAAGGTAAAACAATAATGAATAGTTCTGACTATAATAAGGAGGGGAGTCTCTTGAAAAATAAGCCCATTAAAGCAACTATTTTAGAAAGTGCATACTGGGAAATGGACAAAGATATAGGCTGCCAAACCTTCTATTTCATAACTTATGTGAATGAAAACTTTAATATTGAAATTTTAAAAGAAAGCTTAAAATGTGTTGTAAAGGATATACCTATTCTGTCATGTAAATTTACTAAAGGGTATTGGCGAGATAGGTGGGTGCCAATAGAAAATTTTAATATTAATCAAATCATTCGTACAATTAGAGTTGACAAAAAACACTTTTACGATGATGCTTATTCGAAATTTTTACAATTAAAGGATAAACGGTTAAACTTAGAAAAAGAACCGCCTTTAAAGGTAATAGTATTCTACAATGAAGAAACTGAAAAAAAGGTTATAGTTTTTTGTACCCATCATAGTTTTGCTGATCCTAGAGGAAATAGCTATCTCATTGGATTAATTGGAAGTTACTATAATGCCCTTTTGCATAATAAAGCTCTAAAACCTAAAAAAATTTACCGCACATTACCTAAATTGATATTTTCTTATGGTGTCATTAAAGCCATTAAAACATTTCTTAAAACAGAGACACCCTCAATGGACTCTTACAAACCTTTAATTAAAATGGATTTTGATGACAGTAATAACGGCAGTGGGGAAAGTATTGAGAGGCTTATCATAAGAAAAGAAGATTTGAAAAAATTAAAACTCTATTATAAGGATTATGGGTTTACAATAAATGATATAATTCTATACTTTACTCTAAAATTGACGAATAAATACAATATGAATTTAAAAGAACCTTCCTCTCATGCCTGTTTATCAATAGGGATTGATTTAAGAGGATATATAAAGGATGATGTATTAACTATTACCAATTATGCAGGAAGGGATTTTTTTACTGTAGACCTCAAAGATGCAGATGATTTGCCAGGATTTGCTAAAAAGCTTAAAGCTTTTAGGGAAAAGCAGGAGGGTATCGGAAATGTTATGTCATTCGTGTCAATAAGTATGTTTCCAATTGCCATTCAGAAAAAAATCTGGAAATCAGCAGTGGGAAATAGTCTCAAAGAATGGTCGCTTCGCACATTAGTAACGACTAATGTTGGAAAGTTGGATGATTTTGTAAAGCCTTTTGGGGATGCTGTAGAAGATATATCTATTGCGATGTCTTTTCCATACTCTGGATTACCGGTAATATCTGCCTCAGGATATAAGGATACATTAACACTATATTTTACAAAGTTTAATGATAAAAATGGTTTAACACAAAAAGTTAAAAATGATTTTAATGAATTGTTAAACGAAATTCTTTTTTATAGTGATTTAAAGCTGAATAGTAAGCAAGTAGTAGATGAATTGGAAGGGGTGATACATTGAAAAATCAAAAGATAGGAATTATTGGACATGGCTTGATGGGAAAAGGAATTGCACATGTTTTTGCTGTAAATAAGTATGAAGTATTTATATTTGGGCGAAGAGTAAATTTTAAAGATGAGATTTATGATTACTTAAGACATGAATTAAAACAAAATAGAATTTCTAATGAGGAAATGGAACAAATTTCACGGAATATTAAATGTTGCAATTTGGTTGATGATATCAAAGAAATACAAAACTTGGATGTAATAATTGAAACGGTCTCTGAAGACAAGAATTTAAAGAAGAATATTCTCTCCAGTATGAATTTATATCTAAATGATAAAACAATAGTTGCATCCAATACATCTACTATATCCATAACAGAACTGGGCTCAGTTATTAATAAACCTGAAAGGTTTATAGGGATGCACTTTTTTTCACCAGTTCCCTTGATGGATATGGTTGAAATTGTAAAGGGGTTAAGAACGAACGATTTAATAATAGAAAAAGCTGTAAGTTTAATAACTGATATATCTAAAGAGGCTTTTATAGTAACGGATTCTCCCGGGTTTGTATTTAATAGAATGTTAGTACCGATGATCAATGAAGCAGCTACATTATATTTCGAACAATATGCAAACAAGCCAGAAATTATTGATGAAATCATGAAAAAAGGTTTAAATCTTAAATTTGGTCCATTAAAACTGGCAGACCTGATAGGAATTGACGTTATATATCACAGCATGAAGAGTATTTATGATGCCACATTAGACCCTAAATATAAACCATGTATTCATATGAAAAATATGGTTGATGCCGGATTTATTGGAAAGAAAGCCAAAAAAGGCTTTTATGAATATATATAGCTGGCAAAAGATCTGTTTGGAGTTTATGGAGATGGAAATCAATATGCATTTGGGGCTGAATAAATAGTATTTTTTAATTCCTATGGAGGGAGTCATATAAATAATATGAGTAAATTGAATTCAAATGTAAAATTTGGTGTAGGAATAAAGGGTATGGGTTATTATGTCCCTGACAAAGTGATAACAAATTTTGATTTGATGAAAGATATTGAAACTACCGATGAGTGGATCCGCGAAAAAATTGGGATCGTTGAAAGAAGAAGAGCAAAAGATACGGAAACTTTAACAGATTTAGCTGTAGAAGCTGGGATTAGAGCTATAAATAATGCAAATCTAAAGCCGGAGGATATAGATTTGATACTACTTTCAAGAGTAGTTCCAGATCATATAAATCCACCTACGTCTTGTAGAGTTCAATATAGATTAGGGGCTGTAAATTCAGGAGCTTTTGATATTGACGCAGGTGGTTGTCCGGGAAGTATATATTCGTTATCTATAGGTGCAAATTTTATTTCAAGTGGTAGTTATAAAAATATTTTAGTAATATGTGGAGATATACTCAGTAGATCATTTCTTGATTACAAAGACCGAAATTCATGTTGTTTTTTTGGTGATGGGGCGGCAGCTGTTGTTTTAAGTAGAGTTCCGTTAGGAAAAGGAATTCAAACATTTTATTTAAAAACAGATGGTTCTAAATATGATAAGATTATGGTTAAAGCCGGTGGGATTGAGACTCCTTTGACAGTTGAGAACATTAATAATAGAGACTTGAGATATTTAAGAATGGATAATAAAGCAACTTGGGAGTTTGCTACCAGTGTGTTTCCGGAAAGCATAAGATATGTGACAGAGGAAGCCGGATATAAATTATCAGATATTGATTTGTTATTATCTCATCAAGCAAATATCAACATTATTAAGACTTCAATGAAAGTATTAGGTATTGATATGTCAAAAACATACACTACCATTGAGAAATATGGCAATACAGTAGGGGCATCATTGTTAATAACATTGTGTGAAGCATATGAAAAAGGAAAAATATCAAATGATTCCAAAATAGCTCTTGTATCCTTTGGATCTGGAGTAGGATGGGGAGCTATGTTTATGAAATGGGTAGGTCGAGATGATTTTATTTAAAATTTAATATTGATTTTACTGCAATAACTCATATATAAAATCGCCTCACAAAAGCGTCAACGCAATAATGGTAAAGGTAAATGAAACACAAATGAGACTTTCTACAATTATACTATATAGTTTTGTATTTATTAATAGGAGATTATAGAGGGAAGGAATAAGATGGAAGAGCTTTTACATATTCCACAAATGCTTTTAATCGGTTCTTCAGGCCGTAATAGCGGTAAAACAACTCTTGCTATTGCAATGATTCAGCAATGGAAAAATAGTTTTCCTATCGTCGGACTAAAAGTAACCACAATTCAAGAAAGAGATGGAAAATGTCCAAGAGGTGGTGAAGGATGTGGAGTTTGTTCTAGTGTAAAAGGAAACTTCGAAATAGTAGAAGAAACGAATCCAAATGTTAATAAAGATACTTCCTTTTTACTGGCAGCAGGTGCAGAAAAAGTGTACTGGCTTAAAACCTTAAAGACACATATTTATGATGGTATTAAGTATTTTATGACAAAAACTCCTCCACATACTTTAATAATCTGTGAATCCAACAGTCTTCGTAATGTTGTCAGACCCGGGTGCTTTATAATGTTAAAGAATACAGGGAATGTGCCCATTAAAAAATCAGCAAGTGAAGTGATGCATAAGGCTGATCTTATTATAGATAATAATTTTAAAAATAATATTCATACGATCATTGAAAAAATAAAAATTGATAAAATTCAATCGGATTTGGCAGTAACAATAAAAGAGGCGCAAGTCCCAGAAGAAATAATAAAGAATTTCAGAGTAGGTGAGATGAAGAATAATGAATAAGTATAATAATTCTGCAATCCATGAAGGAAAGGTTGTATCAGTAAATATTTCTGAAAAAAAGGGCACTGTCAAAATACCTGTACAAGAAATATTCCTAACAGAAAAGGGAGTTCAAAATGATGCCCATACCAGCATAGGTGATGTTCAAGTCAGTATGTTGAGGTATGAAACTATTAATTTGTTTTCTGTAAAACATAATAAAATATTAAAACCCGGTGATTTTGCTGAAAACATAACGATAGAAGGATTCGATCAAATCTCTGTTAATCTGCTGGATCATTTCATTATTGATGAAACTGAAATGGAAGTGACCAGGATAGGGAAAAAATGTAATGGCAAAGAATGTTCAATTTATCAAACAACTGGGGATTGTATTATGCCCAGAGAAGGTATATTCCTCAGGGTTATCAAACAAGGGGCGATACAACCTGGAAATATAGTTAAGCATATTCCCCGGGTTTTTAATTTCAAAGTTATTACTTTAAGTAATAGAGCTTATGCCGGAGAATATCATGATACCAGCGGTTATGAAATACAGCGTATATTAAAGGAGCATTTTGGTGGAATAAATCGGCAAATATACATTGATTATAGACTTATCCCGGATAATGCAGAATGGCTAAAACAGGAAATAGAGGAAACAGTTAAGATGGGTTATGATGTTATCTTAACAACTGGCGGCACTGGTGTTGGACCAGGGGATATAACCTATGATGTTGTCAGCAGTTTGTGTGATAAAATCATACCCGGTATAATGGAATTTATCCGAATGAAATATGGACAAACCAATTCACATGCGTTATTAAGCCGTTCTATCGCTGGTATTATTAAAGATATTTTGATTTATACGCTTCCGGGTAGTCAGAAAGCTGTTAAAGAATATATGGATGAATTGTTAAGGACAATGGAGCATCTTATCTATGTTATGAACGGACTAAGTCATTAAAAATATGATTCACTTAAAGTAAAATCAATATGCGTATTGTTCCATTATCAATTAGTTTAACCTGATAAAGGTTCCTTGAAAACAATGTTTGTGTTCATAGAAGCGGCAGAAAATTAGAGGGAAAGCAATAAAAATAATATGCTAGGAAGGTGATTATTCATGAAAGGAATAATACTTGCGGGGGGGACAGGAACCAGACTATACCCAATTACAATGGTAACTAGCAAACAGCTTTTGCCGGTATATGATAAGCCAATGATTTATTATCCACTCTCAACTCTTATGTTGGCAGGTATTAGAGATATTCTTATAATATCTACACCCGTAGATTTGCCAAACTTTAAAAGACTTCTAGGTAATGGCAGTCAGTTTGGAATAAATTTATCATATGCGGTACAACCATCTCCTGACGGGCTCGCGCAAGCTTTTATTATAGGTGAAGATTTCATTCAAGATGAAGCGTGTGCGATGATCCTTGGAGATAATATTTTTTATGGAAATGGCCTGAAACAAATACTATTAGAAGCCGCAATGAACAGAGGGAAAGCTACAGTGTTTGGATACTATGTAGAAGATCCTGAACGATTTGGGGTAGTCGAGATTAATAAAGAAGGGAAAGTTATTTCTATTGAAGAAAAACCGCACAATCCAAAATCTAATTATGCCGTAACAGGACTATACTTTTATGATAACAGAGTTATTCAGTATGCAAAGTCTCTAAGACCTAGTGATAGAGGAGAACTTGAAATTACAGATTTAAATAGACTATATCTTGAACAAGGAGATTTAGATGTTAAGTTACTAGGGAGAGGTTTTGCATGGCTGGATACAGGCACTATGGATGCCTTTATAGATGCAGCTGAGTTCGTAAGAATGATTGAAAGAAGACAGGGTATAAAGATATCTGCTCCAGAAGAAATAGCATACAATCAAGGGTGGATAACATGTGAACAGCTTCTTGAATCCGCTCAAAAGTATGGAAAATCTCCCTATGGTCAGCATCTCATACGAGTTGCTGAAGGGAAAATAATGTATTAAATAGAAAATTGTTACCATAAGATTGGGGGATTTGTATGCAAGTAGTCAGAACAGATATTGAGGGTGTATATATAATAGAACCAAAGGTTTTTGGAGATCATAGAGGTTGGTTTATGGAAACATATTCAAAGTTAAGGCTTGTTCAGCAAGGTATTGGCGTCGACTTTATCCAGGATAACCATTCCATGTCTACTAAAAAAGGAACGTTAAGAGGATTGCATTTTCAAATAAATCCTAAGGCGCAAACAAAATTTGTACGGTGTACAAAAGGAGCTATACTTGATGTTGCTGTAGATATTAGAAAGGGGTCACCTACATATAAGAAATGGATAGCAGTTGAGCTTTCGGCAGAAAATAAAAAACAGCTTTTTATACCTAAAGGATTTGCCCATGGTTTTCTTACACTTGTAGATGATGTAGAAGTGCAATACAAAGTAGATGAATATTATACACCTGAATGTGACAGGAGTATAAGATTTGATGATCCCGAGATAGGTATCAACTGGGGCATATCCAATCCAATTCTTTCTGAAAAGGATTTGAAGGCTCCTTTACTTAAAGATAGTGACCACAATTTTGTATATTAAAACTTATGGGGGAGTTGTAAATGAATGTGCTAGTAACCGGTGGGGCAGGTTTTATTGGAAGTAACTTTATATATTATATGTTAGAGAAGTATCCAAAATATAGAATAGTTTGTTTTGACCTACTTACTTATGCAGGGAATCTTGAGACCCTCGAAGAGGCAATGGATAATCCAAACTTCAGATTTGTAAAAGGAGATATTGCCAACAGAGAGGAAATTTTTAATCTTTTTGAAGAAGAAAAATTTGATATTGTAGTTAATTTTGCAGCTGAATCTCATGTTGACAGGTCTATTGAGAACCCTGGCATATTCCTGAGAACTAATGTCTTTGGGACACAGGTACTTATGGATGCTTGTCGTAAATACGGGATAAAAAGATATCATCAAGTTTCGACAGATGAAGTTTATGGCGATCTTCCTCTTGATAGACCTGACCTGTTCTTTACTGAAGAAAGTCCGATACATACATCCTCACCCTATTCTGCTTCAAAGGCTTCTGCTGACTTGCTGGTACTATCATACTATAGGACTTTCAAACTTCCTGTAACAATATCCAGATGTTCCAACAACTATGGTCCATATCATTTCCCGGAAAAACTTATTCCACTTATGATTTCACGGGCTCTTAATGATCAACCCCTACCGGTTTATGGTAAAGGTGAAAATGTAAGAGATTGGCTCTATGTCGAAGATCATTGTAGTGCAATTGACCTCATTATACATAAAGGTACCGAAGGTGAGGTATATAATGTAGGAGGACATAACGAGAGGACTAACCTTGAGGTTGTAAAGACAATTTTAAAGGAACTTGGAAAACCAGACTCTCTTATTACCTTTGTTACTGACAGGCCAGGTCATGATCTTAGATATGCCATCGATCCATCGAAAATCCAAAGGGAACTTGGATGGAAGCCACAAGTTAAATTTGATGAAGGAATAAGGATGACCATAAAATGGTATCTTCAAAATAGTAAATGGTGGCAAAATATTATTAACGGTGAGTACAGCAGCTATTATGAAAAGATGTATGGCAACAGGCAGGTAATTGCCGGTTAATTGTGTTTATAATCAGACTGGTTAACAGATTTACAAAAATAAAGGAATAAAGGTGATGCTATTTGAAAGTCCTTGTGACAGGGGTTAAAGGTCAGCTTGGATATGATGTTGTAAAAAGGTTTAAGAGTCTAAATGTTGAATGCCTTGGGGTAGATAAAGAAAAATTTGATCTTACCGATGAAAGACAGACTATGGACTTTATTAGAAACTATAGACCTGATATAGTTGTTCACTGTGCTGCATATACCGCAGTTGATAGAGCAGAAGAAGAAGACAGAGATGAGTGTTATGCCGTAAATGTACTTGGAACCAGATATGTTGCTCAGGCTTGTTCGGAGGTAGGAGCAAAGATGGTATATATTAGCACTGACTACGTTTTTGATGGTAAAGGAGAAGTGCCATATGAAGTAACTGATATGCCTGCCCCTATAAACTACTATGGTCAAACTAAATATGAAGGTGAGCTCGAAGTTAAAAGACTGGTCGATAAAGCATTTATAATCAGAATTTCATGGGTGTTCGGAAAGAACGGAAATAATTTTGTAAAGACTATGCTGACACTAGGAAAAGAGAGAAAACAACTGAATGTTGTCTGTGACCAAATAGGCTCTCCAACCTATACTTTTGACGTTGCACGTCTTATAACAGATATGTCTGTTACAAACAAATATGGGACGTATCATGCCACAAATGAAGGTTATTGCAGCTGGCACGAGTTCGCTCAGGAAATATTTCATTTAGCCGGACTTGATGTGTGCGTTAATCCTATAAGTACAGAAGAATATCCAACAAAAGCGGTAAGACCCAAGAATTCACGCATGTCAAAAAAGAGTATAGACTTAAGCGGGTTTGACAGGCTTCCAGAATGGCGTGATGCCTTAAAAAGGTATATGATTGAATTGAGTTTTTAACTCCATGTATATGCAATCATTTATTTTACATGATTCAGAGGAGGACAATAAAAATAATATGCTAAAATGCTTGTTCCACAAGGGGCTGAGCATTTTGCAAACGACTAAGTAAGTTATATGAATAAGGGGGTAAACCAAAATGATAAAGAAACTTTTAATAGGAGTGGCAATTGTATTTGGTGTTTTAACCACATGTATGGTGTTAATCGTATGGATGGTTGCATCCACCAATAAACCCAAAGGAAACAGGGAAGAAATCCTGCAAAGTAATCAGCAGTTGCCTAAAAAAGCATTAATTGTATATCAGCCTGCAATAACAGATATTACGAGTAGAATGGCACATCAAATCGCGAAGGGACTAAATGATGGAGGGTACGAGGTAACGTTAAACTACCCGGGAGAGCATTTATCTACTGATATTTCACAGTATTCGCTCATCGTGTTTGGCTCACCGGCATATGGAGGAAATCCATTATCGATAGTAACAGATTATATGTCAAGAATAAAGGATTTTTCTTCCAAGAGAATTGTATTGTATTCAACCGGAGCGAACCCTGATTCCTTATTGGAACTGGATAACATGGAAAAATTCCTTAATAGTACGAAGGCACACAAAAAAATAAAATTCTTTGTAAGTGCAAACAAAGAAAATGATAAGATTGCTTACGATTTAGGCAAAGAGTTATCAAAGGAGTAGCCCAAATGATGGCATGGTTGATGAAACAACTTCCGAACATGATAACACTACTGCGGGTAGTGTTATCATGTTTATTAAGCTTCTATATTTTAAGCCGTTTTGGCAGTATGCTGATTCCTATCATAATTATCTTGGTAATATTTTTAACTGACTTTTTGGATGGGAAAATTGCAAGGCTTTATGGAAATACATCGCATTTCGGTGCGGCTTTTGATGTGCTGGCAGATTTGTTTTATATTGTTGCCATCTATATTGTACTATATTATTACCACGTACTCCCATTATGGTTTTTATTCATCATACTGTTTAAGTTTATAGAATTTGTTGTTACTTCACTTTTCCTCAAGAAAATAAGCAGCGGAAAGTCAATATTTGTTTTTGATTTTATTGGTAGGCTAGTTGCAGTACTTTTTTATATTATTCCGATAATGGCATATGTATCCTTTATGTTTTCGCAGCCCATATACTTTTTCACAGTCCATGTATTCATTTATATCATCACTTTCATGGCTTTGGTCTCGTCATTATACCGACTTTGGAAGTGGGTTAAAGTACTCAAAATTTCAATGGAGCAAAACCATATTTGCTATTTGAAGTATAAATACAAAAATTTACAGAAACAATCATTGGAAATTTTGGCTTTGAAAAAAATAGAAATCTAACGGAAGATATTTAGACATAAAAATATAATAAAAAATTAACAAATACTTAATGAGAAATTTACGATATCTATAACAACTATCCGTATAATTAAATTGTGAAGGATGTATATGTATCATTCCTGACCAGGATACTTCGAACTTTAAAGTTGGTTTGCTATATAATTGTATAAAGTTATCCACGAGACTATAAAGTCTTATATAGAGGTGATGATGTGCCAATTATTTTCAAGTTTATATTTAAAAATATTAAAGAAAAGAAAACGCGAACATTCCTTATAGTGTTTTCGATAACAATTTCCACCGCACTATTTTTTGCTTCAACAGCGATTAGTGATTCGTTAAAAAAAATGTATACAGAACAGATAAAGAAGTTTTACGGGGAAACCGAGATTGTCATTCAAGCCGGGAAGAAGTCTCCGACAAAGTACTTTTCAACTTCTTTCCCACCGGAATATGCCAAACGTATTGATTATTCGGTAGGGGTTTTTAACGGTATAGGCATATACAAATACAAGAGAAATGGCTCAAAGTATGAGAATGTAGTTATAAGTCTGAGAGGTATGGAATGGAAGGATATTCAGAAGATGACACCCGTTACGCTTGCAAGGGAATATAACCTCGAACCCTTCACGGGAAAAAAGATAGTCATTAGCAAAAAGACTGCCGACAAGTACGGACTTGAAATAGGTAAGGTATTCGAGATTGAGATAGAAGGGGTAAAATATAAATTCACAATCAGTGGAATTGCACAGATGACGGGGCCTTTTAGTGACGACGGGCAAACACATCAGGCTGTTGTCCCAAAGGATACGTTAAGTACTCTATACGGGCAGAAGGGTAACGTTACTACCATTTATGTCAAGCTTAAAGATCCTGGGGAAAAGCAGTTCATGCTGAGTGAACTGTCTGAATTGTTAAAGCGTTATACTGTCAGAGAAACTATATCACCGGATGATTTGGAAGCTCAGGCTGGCAGTATTGTGATTATATTATCAATGGCACTTGTCATGGTTTTGTTTATGAGTGTTTTCATAATATATTCCTCCTTTAAAGTAATTACTACCGAAAGGCTGCCTATGATTGGCACCTTTAGAAGTGTAGGGGCAAGCAGGAAGGTAACAAATTTTGTACTGCTTTCGGAAAGTATCTTTTATGGAGTAACAGGGGGGATAATAGGGGATGTCCTGGGGATAGGAGTGCTGTACCTTATTGCAAAGGCGACAACGCCGGTATGGGACTCAAGCTATAAGACATCAATACAGTTCAGTGTTATGCAACTGATAGTGTCGTTTATTGTTGCAGTTGTATTATCACTGGTAAGTTCTTTGATACCGATATTGAAGGTGTCGAGAATACCTGTCAAGGATATAGTATTGAATAATATGGAAATAAAAAGCAATAAAACTGGTTTATGGAATATAATATTAGGAATAGTGCTGCTTGTTCTGGCATTACTATTACCACCTATGGCGGTTGGAAATGCGGGGCTGGCTTTGAACTCAATTTGCATACTGGGAGGAGTAGCTGCTATAGTGCTTCTAATTCCTTTCATTACAAAGGTTTTTGTTAAGATATTAGAAAAGATATATGTATTTGTTTTTGGAAACGAAGGGGTGCTGGCGGTTAAAAACCTCAGGAACAATAAAAGCATACTTAATAATATATCACTGCTTGCTATAGGAATTTCAAGTCTGCTTGCAATTAATGTTGTAAGCCAGAGCAGTATTTCGGAAATCATCAATTATTTTGACCGCGGCATCAAATATGATTTGAGCTTTAGTATACCGGAAATGGGCAGGAGTTTCGAATTTTCACTGCGCTCGATAGAGGGAGTCAAGGAAGCCAAGGGATTTTATAATGCCAGGAAGATAGAGGTCAAGGGGACCGATAAGATAATACAGAACATAGAAAGTGCAGATAAAAATACATTTATGGATTATTTCAATATTATACTTGGGGGCAGCAAGGAAAATACCTTGGAAAAACTTAAGGAACTGGATTCTGGAAGAAATATCATAATTACAGGCATGATAAAGAACAGGCTGGGAGTTAAAGCCGGAGATACCATTATATTGCGAATGCCTGCCGGTGACAGGGATTACAAGGTTATAGACGTTTGGGATACCATGATGTACGGAGGAGACTATGCTGTGATTGCAGAGCGGTATCTCAAAATGGATATGGGAGTGAAATATTATGATTATATAGCGATTAAAACCGATAAAGACCCTTATGAAATGTTGCGATTTCTAAAAGACAAGTATGCGAAGAATGGAGCTGGAGGAATAACTATGAATGAAGTCAAGGCCCTGATTGTAAAGTCAAACGCTAGGATATTTGGGGTTTTAAACGGTTTTTCCATACTGACAGTCCTGATCGGAATTATAGGAGTTTTCAACAACCTAATCATCAGCTTTATTGAAAGGAAGCGTTCTTTAGCGGTTTTGCGTTCTATAGGCATGAATAAAAGGCAGATTATTAAGATGATTTTTGTAGAAGCACTTACAGGGGGTTTGATAGGTGGAGTAATTGGAGTTATGGGAGGTATTCTGCAGATATCGGTAATGTTCTATATAGTCAGAATAATAGTATCATCGATTCAGATAAACTATTCGGCTTCTCTACTGTTGAGTAGCCTACTGGCAGGTGTAATAATAACGCTGACGGCATCGGTTGGTCCGGCAATGAAATCGTCGAAGCTCAACATAATTGAGGCTATAAAATATGAATAAAATTGGTTATACATAAGAAAGGAACAAAATATGAGTACAATTATTGAAGCGAAAAATTTGTGCAAAACCTTCACGCTTGGAGGTGTTTATGTGGAAGTACTAAAGAATATTGATCTTAAGATTGAGAGCGGAGAATTCGTCTCCATTATGGGTCCTTCCGGTTCGGGCAAGAGTACCCTCCTCTACCTTCTAGGTGGGCTTGACAAGCCTACTTCGGGGAGTATAAAGATAAAGGGGAAGGAAATTTCCGGGATGGACGATAAGGAAGAGAGCATCATGCGTAGAAGGGATATCGGCTTTGTATTCCAGTTCTACAATCTTATACCTAACTTAAACGTAGAAGAAAACATAATGCTTCCGATACTTCTTGATGGAAAGAAAATGAAGAATTATACCGCAAAATTGAAACAAATTCTTGAGGATGTAGGTCTTTCAAACAGGAGGCACTATACCCCGAGGGAACTGTCGGGAGGGCAGCAGCAGAGGGTGGCTATAGCAAGGGCTCTCATAAATGAACCCGATGTGATTCTTGCGGACGAGCCTATAGGCAACCTGGACAGTAAAACAGGTATTGAGATTATGGAACTGTTCCAGAGGATTAACAAGGAGAAAGGTAAAACTATCGTTCAGGTAACTCACTCAAAGGAAGCTGCGGAATATGGTCAGAGAATAATAAATGTTAGAGACGGGAAGGTATGGGGATGAGATTATGAAAAAGTATTATTAAGTATTAAAGGCAATAGGAGGGTGTAGGGATGAAAAAAATGATATTTGCGATATTGTTAGGGATGCTGTTTTCATTCACAGCATGTAGTAATGATAAGAACAATGAAGAAGTGGTAACCCAAATAAGTACTGAAAAATCAGTAAGTGATAGTATAGAAGTATTTGGTGAAGTAGTGGCTCTTGATACAAAAGATATTTTTATAGATTTTCCAGCCTTTGTACAGAAAATCTATGTAAAAGAAGGGCAGTCGGTAAAAAAAGGAGATAAGTTAATTAACCTAAATTATGCCCAATATAAAAATGATATAGAGAAAAAAAGTAAAGAAATAGAACTCAAAAATCTAGAGTTTCAAAATTCTGTAATCAATATAAGTGCAAAGGAAAAAGAGCTCAATAGATTAAAAGAGGAAAGAAATGAGAAAGCCAGCCGTTTAGCTAATAATACAGACCCTGATATGCAAATGCTTCAATTAGATTTAGATAAGGTAATGAAAGATATACAAACAGCTAAAGAGGATTACGAAAAAAATAAGAAATTATTCGACAATGGTGGAATTTCTAAAAAGGAATTAGAGACATATGAATATAATTTAGATACAAAGGAGAAAGAAAAGGAAGATATTCTTAAATCTATGGAAAAGCTTAAAAATAATTTGAAAGAAGGGCTTAAAGAGTTAGATACATTAATAGATTATAAAGAAGCTGAATTAGCAAAAGCAAAAGGCGGCAATATAATTGCAATAGAGCAGCAAAGATTAGGCATAGAAATTAATGAGCTAGATATGGCCACAATGCAAAATAAATTAAACAAAAGTTATATAAAAGGGAATGACATTGTTTCGGATATAGAAAATGGGATTATATCTAAAATTTCCTGCACAGAAGGTAGTGTAGTAGGAATGGGGGGAGCGAGCAATTTATTAAGCATAGTAGATGCTGATAGCATACAAGTTATAGCAGATGTATCAGAGGAATTTATAAAAAACGTTAAAATAGAAGCAGAATGTGAAATCACTTCTTATCATGATAAGTCAGAGAGGATCAAAGGTAAGGTAACAAAAATCTCAGATATAGCAATAAAACAAAATGGAGAGAAAATTATTAAAGTATATATTTCTATTGAGGAGAACAAAAATCTTTTAAAACCTGGATTTAGTGTAGATGTAAAAATACTAAAAAAAGGATAGTATGGCGTTCTCTACTCAAAATAAACCATTTACCTTTCATATATTAAACATTTTTGGTAGTGTCAAAAGTTCTATGAAAACATGAAGTTGAGCTACCAATAATAACAAAAATTGTAATGTTGTACATTGAGATTTAAATACTGAAGATTTGCACGAAGAAGGCATGTGCCATGGCATGTTCCTGAATGGCGAGGTACTATCTAATAGACCTATGGAGTTTATGGATAACCCGCCCGGGGCATGGATAACCTGTGCACAAAGCATGGACAACGAAAAGCATGTTGCCAACACTTTGCACACAGGTTACCCACACCCCTAAAAGCAGCGGGTTACCCATAAACTCCACAGGTCCGGTGACTACTGCTATATCATTTTTTGATTTATTTATATAGAGAAAATGATTAAGCTGTTTGTTGTGTTTTAATATAGGCCTGTGACATCTTAATAAGTATCTGCCATCTGGCAGGCATATTGGGAAGTGTAGATAGTTCTTCCAATACTACTGGAACTTTACCTTCCAATGTTGAGTGTGGCCTTAGAAAATTAAAATAGGCAACAAATAGGGTTAAGAACGACACAGAACCATCAAAACTATTGAAACCATTGGTAGGCCTGTAATCACGGTTGAAGGTGCGGTTGAGTCTCTCAATAATTTGTTTGAGAGGGCGGTATTCCTCAGAGACAGGATCATCATTAGAAAGGCCGATAACCTGCTTGATATCAAAGTGAATACCGTATTGGGCGAAGTAATGCTGAGCTAGTATATAGATGGGGTTACCATCAAAGATTAGAGTAAGATCATCAGGTATGTTTTCAAATTTGGATAGGGTATCGTCCAATGCCTTGATAGCAGTAACAGTATCTCGATTAGGAGATACCGGATAAGAGAGAATAATCTTTTTTACCGCATCAAAGATGAAGAACACATAATGCCATTTACCATTAACCTTGATATACGTCTCGTCGCCACAGATGGAGCCAGACGGGCTATACTTGTAGTTGTCGATCAAAGGCTTAATATTACGGGCAACAGCATCTGCGTAGTTTAGTACCGATTGGTGGGAAACACTTACACCATGGACTTCACGCATCAATGCAGCAGTCTGCCTTGAAGACATACCGAAGTTTACGTAGTAGGTAAGGATAAGATCAAGAATGTGGGGAGAAACAGATAATCTTGATAAATTCACAGTATTGGGCTGCGAGGCTTGCTTTGCAAGAGGTTCAAAATCAATATTAAACTCTCTATAGATGTAGTGCAGCTTAAAGTCATGGGGATTAGCTTCATAACGTAGCTTTTCTTCAGCAGACATTGAGTTAAGTTTGGTAAGGTAATATGGACATTTAGGATTCTTACACTTATGGATATTAAAGTCCTTACGCTGCTTTTGTTGAGTAAGAACCTTACCACAGTGAGGGCAGCAGAATAAAAGGTTTTTGAGATAGTAGTTCTTCTTATTGAAGGTACACTCACAAACCTTGCATAAATACTGACCTCTGCCACCTGTATTATCGTACAGGTAATCATGAGGGGCATTACATCTGGGGCAGGTTATAGTTTCAGGGACAGTAGAAGGTATCCTTCTCCTCACTGGGGGAATGAGATTGCCAGTAGCTTTAAGCTGATCAGCAATACGCTTTTTGTAATCAAGTTTCTCAAAGGTTTTAATAATAGGCATTTCATCTACCACAAGCTTACGGCAGGGTTTTTTAACAGGCTCATCGTAATACTTGCGGGGAGAGTGTTTGCCAAGAACGCAACACATAAGATATATAGTAATTTGATATTGTAATTGAATGTATAGTAGTAAAACTGATATAATGTTGTTCAAATCTATACATTCTCAATTTCCAATTTTATAGGGGTAAGATAAATTTTAAATAAAAGTCAATAAAATCAAAGGGTACAGGTCAAAAGTTGATAAAATTTTTGACACTACCACATTTTTGAAGGAGGAAATCCTATGAAAAAGAACACTTATTCACATATTTCAAAACCTGTATTAGTTATAGGAAAAAGATTCCTGCTGTCTGTTTCTGTTTTTCTTCTGGTAATAGTCTTAACCAGTTGCAGTATGAGAACCGGCAGAGGAACGTTGACACTAGCGACTACTACCAGTGTTGATGATTCCGGCCTGCTCATGTATTTGAAACCCGAATTTGAAAAGGACACGGGTATAACCCTAGAAATAATCGCTCAGGGAACCGGACAAGCTATAAAAACTGGTGAGAATGGAGATGCAGACGTGCTGCTAGTGCATAGTAAAAAAGCTGAGGATGAATTTGTTTCAAACGGACATGGATTGAAACGGATTGAGCTGATGTACAATTATTTCGTTATTGTAGGTCCTAAAAACAATCCGGCCGGAATAACAAACAATTTGGATGCTGCTGCCGCCCTGAAACGGATAATGGAATCAAAAAGCCCATTTATATCAAGGGGTGATGACTCTGGTACCCATAAGAAAGAGGTATCCCTTTGGGAAAAATTAAAGGCAACTCCTTCAGGTGACTGGTATATTTCAGCAGGTAAGGGCATGGGAGCTGTATTGTCTATGGCAAATGAAAAACAGGCGTACACCCTTACGGATAAAGCTACCTACCTGTCTATGCGCGATAAGCTGGACTTGCAAATTGTAGTAGATGCTGCTCCGGATCTCAAGAATCAATATACGATAATTGCCGTGAACCCTGAAAAGCATGACGGCATCAACAAGGAAGGCGCACAGAAGTTTATAGAATGGATGACATCCGAAAAGGCTCTGAACATGATAAATGAGTTCGGTAAGGACAAATATAGAGAAAGCCTTTTTATAGTGAATTACTCTAAAAATAATTAGGATTAAAAAATGTGACATTTTCAATGCTTTTTGAAAGGGCTAAACCATGAACGAAATAATGAACAGTATTTTTAGTGCATGGAGTTTGATAGTATCCTTAGACAGCGAAGTATACGGTATTATCCTATTATCACTGCTTGTAACGGTAGCAAGTACGGGGGGAGCTGCAGTATTGGGAATACCTATCGGTATAATAGTAGGCAGCAGGAATTTTATAGGGAAACGACTGTTTGTAAGAGTAATAAACACATTAATGGGACTTCCTCCTGTGGTTGCTGGTTTGGTGGTGTACCTGTTTTTATCCTGTAAAGGTCCCCTGGGACATATGCAACTGCTTTTTACACCTGCTGCAATGGTGATTGCACAGATTATTATAGTGTTACCGATAATAACGGGTTTGACTGTCGTTGCTGTGCAGCTTAAATACAAATCCATAGAGGAAACCTGCAAAGGCCTTGGCATGAGCAACTTCAGAATTATTATCATGCTTATCCATGAATGCAAGTACCCGCTGTTCTCAGCCCTATTAGCAGGATATGGGCGTTCCATATCGGAGGTGGGTGCTGTAATGCTGGTAGGCGGCAATATACAATACAAAACCAGAGTTATGACAACGTCCATCGTGCTGGAGACCGGAAAAGGAAACTATGATAAAGCACTTGCACTAGGTATTATACTTATACTTGTCTCTTTTTTTATAAATTGGATACTACAACGCTTTCAGGAGGCAAAATGAAGATACGTTTGTATAATGTAACAAAATCATATAGAGACAGAGTTGTATTGAATATTGAAAATCTGCAATTTGACAGCAGAAAAGTGTATGCCATCCTTGGACCCAACGGTTCGGGAAAAACTACCATGTTAAGACTGATAGCAGGTATTGAAAAGGCTGATGCAGGAGTGATATACTACAATGATGCTGCACACCGGCCTTACAGAGATTTATCCTATATGCCGCAAAAGCCATATATATTTGATACTACCGTTCTCAAGAATGTAACTCTGGGTATGGGGAATGCAAAAGAAGCTGCAAATGAAGCGGAGAATGCGCTGAGATTTTTTAATATGCAGAATTTTATCCATGCCAGCGCTTGTTCCTTGTCGGGAGGCGAAGCACAAAAGATTGCCATTCTACGCACCTTAATACTGAATAAAAAGCTGGTATTGATGGACGAACCTACTTCCGCGATCGATATTCCAAGTATGAAGCTTATAGAGGATTATATTGCTGAAGTTATAACAAAAAATGGTGCTACAATGATTTTTTCAACGCACAACCCTTCCCAGGCATCAAGAATGGCTGATGAGGTGATTATGTTATGGGGAGGATGCATTGTAGAAAAGGGACCTGCCGATAGTGTACTGCATTCCCCGCGTATGCAGGAAACAAAAGAATTCCTTAAGTACTGGGCACAATACTAAATCCGGAGGATAGAGAGCATTATGTATCATGTAAAGAGTTTTGATGATGTAATAAAAATAATTCATGCCAACTTTTCCGGATTTGAACTGGAAAGTGAAGTGGTCAATATAAAAGATGCTGTTAACAGGATTACGGACGATGATATAGTAGCTGTTGAAGATATACCCGGGTTCAATCGTTCTTCTGTTGACGGCTATGCTGTAATAGCTTCCGATACCTTTGGTTCAAGCGAAGCTCTTCCGGTTCAGCTTAAACTGCTTGGAGAAGTGAAAATGGGAGAAAAAAACTATTTGACAATTGCTTCAGGGCAAGCTGCCTATATACCTACCGGAGGAGAGCTGCCGCAGAATGCAGATGCTGTAGTTATGATAGAATACTCGGAAGATATGGACGATGGGTTTGTATATATTTATAAGCCTGTTGCTCCTGGGAATAATGTAGTTTTCAAAGGTGATGATGTAAAAGCTGGAGATGTGGTCTTAAAATCGGGCTCCAGTTTAAGACCACAGGATATAGGAGTATTGGCTGCGTTAGGTATAGAAAAGGTTGCCGTAAAAAGGAAAATCAGAGTAGGTATAGTATCCACAGGGGATGAAGTGGTGGATATTCGTCAACAACCTGTTGGTTCTCAGGTAAGGGACGTCAATTCCTACTTTCTTTATTCCGGGCTGCTCGAATACTCTGTAGAGCCAATTTTATACGGAATAACAGCCGATAGTTATAAGAAGATAAAAACAGTAGTTGAAACTGCACTTGAAGAATGTGATGTAGTATTAATATCTGGGGGAAGCTCGGTAGGCACCAGAGACGAAACCTACAAAATTATAAACTCTGTAGGCGATCCTGGTGTACTTATACACGGGATTGCTGTAAAACCGGGTAAGCCCACCATCATAGGAAAATCAGGAAGAAAGGCGCTTATCGGCCTGCCAGGGCATCCTGTTTCAGCTTTTTTTATATTCAAGCTGCTTGTATTACGGCTTATTGATGTAATGAACGGTACAACAAGCAGGCCAGAAAGTACTGTAAAGGCCGTAATGACGGTTAATTATCCTTCGAACAACGGGAGAGAAGAATTTGTTCCTGTTATTCTCAAAAAGGAGGGTAGCGGATTCTTTGCAGAACCTGTTTTCAGCAAGTCGGGACTTATAAAGCTTCTTTCCTCTGCAGATGGCTATGTTAGGGTAGAGCGGGGTTCCGAAGGTATATGCAAAGGCTGTGAAGTCGATGTTATTCTCTTTTAATACTACTATGATGATTGGATCAGTATCGAGTTTGAGAGGACTAGCAAAAGAGTAGTTTTAGGAGGGAAAATGGAAAGATGGACTACAGTTATTTACACAACCTGGAATTGGAAGACGCACTAAAGATCTATATTGATGCTCTAAAAAGTGCTGAAGCTGGATTAGGCACCGAAGAGATACCGGTTAAGGATTCTTTAGGACGGATAACTGCAGAGGCAGTTTATGCCCGGATATCTTCGCCTCACTATAATGCGTGCGCTATGGACGGTATAGCTTTATGTGCAAAGAGTACCTTCGGAGCAACTGAAACAACCCCTGTAGTACTTGAAGAGCATACCGATTTTATTAGGGTTGATACGGGAGACCCACTACCAGACGAGTTTGATGCGGTTGTAATGATTGAGGACGTCATCGACTCGGGGGATGGGAAGATACTACTTATTAATGCCGCTGTTCCCTGGCAGCATGTCAGACAAATAGGGGAAGATATTTGCGCCGGAGAAATTATCCTTACATCAAATACGCAGATAAGACCTGCTGCAATAGGTGCCATGCTTGCCGGAGGGGTAATGAGGGTAAAGGTGAAAAAAAAGCCGGTTGTAGGTATTATTGCTACCGGCGATGAGCTTGTAAGCTCTTCTGAGACTCCTCAAAAAGGACAGGTCATCGAATTTAATTCATCAATATTTTCATCCATGCTCTTGGAATGGGGAGCTGTACCTAGGGTTTACAAAAGGGTAAGGGATAACTTGAGAGATATAAAGGATGCCATACTGAATGTGGCCCAGGAATGTGATATGGTAATTGTAAATGCAGGTTCTTCGGCCGGAAGAGAGGATTTTTCTTCTAGAGCCATAAGTGAAGTAGGAAATATGCTTGTACATGGTATCGCAATAAGGCCGGGCAAGCCTGCAATCCTAGGCTTGATTGGCAACCGTCCGGTAATCGGTATACCCGGTTATCCGGTATCGGGCATCATTGTTATGGATATGGTAGTAAAACCCGTCATAGAACATCTTAAGGGTGTGGCATTTTGCCAAGAGGATAAAGTGAAGGCAATACTCTCCAGAAAAATTCTATCCTCTTTTAAATACAGGGAGTTTGTGAGAGTAAGTCTGGGATATGTAAATGATAGGCTGATAGCTACTCCGTTAAACCGAGGGGCTGGTGTTGTTACATCTTTTGTAAAAGCTGACGGTATACTTGAGATCCCCACAAACTCAGAAGGTTATGAGAGGAATACTCAGGTTAATGTACGGCTTTTAAAGAGTGAAAATGAGATACGGAATACTGTAAATATAATTGGAAGCCATGATCCACTGATTGATATTGCAGCAGATTTGATGAGGATAAAATATCCGGGACAATATGTTTCATCATCTCATGTAGGAAGTTTGGGGGGTATAATGGCCATAAAAAGGTCCGAAACTCACTTGGCCGGAATCCATCTACTGGATGAAGAAACGGGTGAATATAACACCTCATATATTAAAAAATATCTGGCAAATGAAAAAATAGCTGTTGTTAAGGGTGTCAGGAGAATACAAGGTCTTATGGTTGCACCCGGAAATCCAAAAAACATTAAAAGTATTACCGATATCTGCGGTAGTGGATTAAGGTATGTGAACAGACAGAAGGGTTCAGGAACTAGGATTTTGCTGGACTATATGTTGAAAAAGGGTGGCATTACAGCGGGGAAAATATACGGGTATGAAAGGGAAGAATATACTCATATGTCGGTTGCTGCGCTGGTGGCGGCGGGAAGTGCTGATACAGGCTTGGGTATTTATTCGGCAGCAAAGATATATGGCCTCGACTTCATACCTATATGTGAGGAGCAGTATGACTTTATTGTGCCAGAGAGGCATCTGGAATTAGTAACCGTAAGGCAATTTATTGATATATTAAGGTCTTCAGAGTTCAAGAACTTGCTTGAAAAAATGGGCGGATATGTTGTTAATGACGCAGGAAAAATAATTGGTTGACGGTGATGACATGAAGGATAGATTCGGAAGAAAAATTGAATATTTACGGATATCCGTAACACAAAATTGCAATTTGAGATGCATATACTGCACATCCGGAAGCAGCAATTATACAGATAACTGCTGTACAGGCCTTACTCCGAGAGAAATTATGATTATTGTTAAGGCAATGGCCAATATTGGGATAAAAAAGGTAAGGATTACAGGAGGAGAGCCTCTCACAAGGTCAGACATATGTGAGATAATCAGCGGTATTTCAAGTATCACAGGAATTGAGGACTTATCCATCACAACAAATGGCATATATCTGTATAAAATGGCAGAGGAGCTAAAGGAAGCAGGACTAAAAAGGGTAAACATCAGTCTCGATTCTCTGCGATATGACAGGTTTCAATATATTACTGGAGGAGGTAGGCTTGAGCATGTATTGACCGGGATAAGCAGAATCCTTGAATTGGGGATGAGACCTGTGAAGATAAACACTGTATTGGTTAAAGGATTAAATGACGACGAGGTTGATGACTTTATCATGTTTACCAAGTATAATTCGGTAGATGTCAGATTTATAGAACTTATGCCTATTGGTAAATTTGGAGAGCAGAATACCGATAAAATAGTATTTAACAGTGATATCATCAAGGCACATCCTGACTTGATAAGGTGTGAGAGTTATGATAAAGCAGAAGTTGCAACATACTATCAAAAGGCCGGATACAGAGGACGGGTAGGATTTATTAGTCCTATGAGCCATAAGTTCTGTTGTAACTGTAACAGGATAAGACTTACCTATGACGGCAAAATCAAACCCTGTCTGGGTGATAATGGAGAGGTAAATGTACTGGATGTATTAAGAGGCAGCCCGCAAAAGCTTGGTAAATTTATTGAATGTGCTGTCTATGAAAAGCCCGCAGGGCACAATTTTCAGGATGGATATAGCTCTGTTAGGAAAATGAATTTGATAGGCGGATAATGCTGTTGTGGGTTATAATCAGAAAAGGAGCGAAAGGTGCCTATGGAATTGACACATATTGATGAAAAAGGGAACGCTAGGATGGTTGACGTATCAGGAAAAGATGCTGGTCTTAGGGAGGCGGTAGCAATTGGAAAGATATATATGAAGTCTGAAACTGCTGCTACAGTCTCAGAGGGAACGTTACCAAAAGGAGATGTACTAGCCACTGCAAGGATAGCAGGCATAATGGCTGCAAAACGCACCAGTGAGCTTATTCCAATGTGTCATCAAGTACCTCTTGATTCGGTAAAGGTTGAGTTATTTGTCAATGAAAATGGAAACTGTATTGATATAAAGGCAACTGTAAGATGCACATGGAAGACAGGTGTTGAGATGGAAGCGTTAACGGCAGTATCGGCTGCAGCACTTACCGTTTATGATATGTGTAAAGCTGTTGACAAGGAAATGGTCATAGGAGATATTATGCTTATAAAAAAGAGCGGAGGTAAGAGTGGGGATTATATGAAATATCCGAATTTATGAAAAATAATACTTAGATACGGTGCGAAATCTGTGCCCGTTGGAGCTTCAACGTTTTCCTTCTTTTTGGCAATCAAAAAAATGAATAACCATATGGTTTTAAGAGTAAAAAATAGACTAATCTAATATTTTATCCAGATTAGTCTATTTTTTGCCATTTTTTAATCGTATGTTATGTCTAGTTTATTCAAATAATAATACATAGTTTGTAGTTCTTAGTTCATAAAAAATTATTTCTGTGGACTACGAACCATGAACTATTTTATTATAATAGGGGTAGTAAATATGATCGTTGATGAGCATGTGCATCTCGGTGGACTGTTTCAAGACACCGATTATTTTATAAAATGTTTAGATGAATCAAATATCGATTTTGTCCTGGCAACACCGTATATGTTTGAAGACAAGAATATTCCACGGACCTTAAAGGCAAAAAGGATTCCGCCATGGCTGGCCGGTACCAGACTTGCTATGGAGCTGGTAGCAAGGATTATGAGAAGCAAGAAGTTTAGAAAAAGATATATAGACTATCCACCAAATGATTATGTTGCAGAAATGGCTAAAAAATATCCGGAACGGATATATGGTGTTTACTGGGTGAATCCAAATCTTGAAGAAATCAGTAAAATAGAGAGATATTTAACTCATGAAAATTTTGTAGCAATCAAGTTTCATCAGGTCCTTTATCCTTGTGAATTAAATGATAAAAGTTTTAAATTTTTTGATTTAGCCAATGAGTATAAAGTGCCAGTTTTTATACATGTAGATAGTTTACAGGAAGTAAGGACAATCATGAAGTATATGGAAAAAAAATCGGATTTGAATGTTATAATGGCGCACCTGAATTATTTTGAAGAAGTAGCAGAAGAAATAAGTGATTTTCCTAATATGTATTTTGATATTTCTCCATTATATGCTCATAAGGATGACAAACTCATAAATGCAGTTAACAAAGTAGGGTCGGACAGGTTGCTGTTTGGCAGTGACGCACCTTGTCCGGGTTTTCAGAAATATGCAGTTAACAGAATTCGGAGATTAAATATACCTGAGGAAGATAAAAATAAAATTCTGGGAGATAACATTATCAGATTAATAAGTAAAAGGACAACTATAAGAAACTAAAAATATATGATGCTACTCATCCCGATGCAATGTATTAAAAGTGATTTATATAAATTTTATATATAAATTTTTATATGAGTATGGTAAAATATACTAGTGAATATAGTCAAAAGGAGGGTTTCTATGATAAAGCCTATTGAAAAAATGCGAGAGAGTGCAGAATATCTTAGAAAAAAATTGAACGTACAACCGGAAGTTGCAATAGTGCTGGGTTCTGGCCTGGGAATGTTGGCAGATGAGATAGAACAGGCAGTTGAGATTAACTATTCGGATATTCCCAATTTTCCTGTGTCGACCGTTGAAGGGCATGCCGGCAAATTGGTAGTTGGAAAATTAAAAGGCAGACATGTAATGGCCATGAAAGGAAGATTTCACTACTATGAAGGGTACAGCATGGATGAGGTGGTATTTCCTGTTAGAGTAATGAAACTGCTGGGGATTAATAACCTTTTAGTTACGAATGCAGCTGGCGGAATAAATAAAGATTTTGAACCTGGCGATTTGATGTTGATAAAAGATCACATTAAGTTTTTTTCAGAAAGTCCCCTGAGAGGAAAAAATATCGATGAGTTTGGACTTAGATTCAATGATATGTCTAATGCTTATACGGAAGATCTAAGAGAACTGGCAAAAGAGGTTGCGTATGGATTGGGAATAACTGTCCGGGAGGGTGTTTATGCATTTATGCCCGGTCCAAGTTATGAAACTCCTGCTGAAATCAGAATGCTTGGAATTGTCGGTGCAGATGCAGTAGGGATGTCTACAGTTCCGGAAGTTATTGCAGCAGCTCATGCGGGTATGAAAGTTTTAGGGATCTCCTGCATCACCAATATGGCTGCAGGAATTTTGGACCAGCCCTTGCATCACCAGGAAGTGATGGATACAGCCGAAAGAGCAAGAGACAAGTTTATAACACTGGTTAAGGCAATTGTTGAAAAGTGGAAATAGCTCCGAACTCCAAATTAAATAGAAACGAGGAGAATCAATATGAGAGAAAGTGTAATAAGAGATATTCATCTTGCCAATAGTGGAAGACAGAAAATTGAATGGGTAAAGAAGAATATGCCCCTTTTAAGGTATCTTGAAGAGGATTTTAAAAAGAACCAGTATTTTAAAGGGTTAAGAGCTGTTGTATGTGTACACCTGGAGGCAAAAACGGCATACCTGGCAAAGGTGTTGGCTGCGGGAGGCGCTGAGGTTTCTGTAACAGGAAGCAATCCGCTTTCCACACAGGACGATGTAGCAGCAGCCCTTGTTGCAGATGGCCTAAAGGTATATGCTTGGTATGGCGCTACCGAGAAGGAGTATTTTGAGCATTTGAATTATGCATTGGATATCAGACCTAACATCGTAATTGACGACGGCGGTGACCTCGTCCACCTTTTACACGGGGAAAGGCAGGAATTACTGCCAGATGTATTCGGCGGATGTGAAGAAACTACTACCGGGGTAATCCGTCTCAAAGCCAGGGCAAAGGAAGGTTTGTTAAAATTCCCTATGATTTCCGTAAATGATGCATATTGCAAATATTTGTTTGATAATAGATATGGCACAGGACAATCGGTGTGGGATGGCGTTATGAGAACTACAAACCTGATTGTAAGCGGTAAAAATGTAGTAATTATAGGATATGGCTGGTGTGGTAAAGGTTGTGCCATGAGAGCCAAAGGTCTGGGCGCAAATGTAATTGTGTGTGAAGTAGATCCAATCAAGGCAATTGAAGCGGTAATGGATGGCTTTAGCGTAATGCCTATGAATGAAGCTGCAAAGATAGGAGATTTCTTTATTACCGTAACCGGTTGCAACAGGGTTATATACGATGAGCATTACAAAGTAATGAAGAACGGAGCTATTCTTGCCAATGCCGGGCATTTTGATGTTGAAATTTGTATTCCCGAGTTGGAAGCAATGGCGGTTGAGAAAAAAGAAATGAGAAAGAATATCATGGGTTATAAAATGGCGGATGGCAGGTGGATTCATCTTCTTGCAGAAGGACGGCTGGTAAACCTTGCTGCCGGAGACGGGCATCCCGCTGAAATTATGGATATGAGTTTTGCTCTGCAAGCGCTGTCTGCAAAGCATATTGCTCAGAACCATAAAAATATGGAGAATAAGGTTTATGAAGTTCCAGATGAAATAGATCAATATGTTGCTCAATTGAAGCTGCAAAGCATGGGCATCAGCATAGATACTTTAACCGAAGCACAGAGAAAGTATCTTTCAAGTTGGGGAGAATAGTGATTGCGGAGGTTACTATGAATACATTAATAAAAAATGCAACGATTGTTACCATGGAAGATGAAAATAAAGTTGTCCATAATGGATATATTGCCATTGTAGATGATAGAATTACCTATGTGGGGGAAACCCTGCCTGAGGATTTTTTGCCGCAGGTAATTATTGAGGGTAGAGACCGGGTGGTATTACCGGGGTTGATAAATGCCCATACACATACGCCAATGGTGTTACTGCGAAGCTATGCCGATGATTTACCCTTACAGGAATGGCTTTTTGAAAAAATATTTCCTATTGAAGACAAGTTTGCTGCAGAAGACGTCTATTGGGCTTCCATGCTTGGTATTATGGAAATGCTAAGATCCGGGATTACTTGCTTTGCCGATATGTACTTTTTCATGGATGAAGTTGTAAAAGCAGTAAGCAGGACAGGTATTCGTGCAAATCTGTCCAGAGGTTTGCAGTGTTTTGAACCTGATTTCAACCCCACAGAAGACAGGCGTTTACTGGAAAATGAACAGCTCTTTAAAGACTGGGACGGAGAATCTAACGGAAGAATCAGGATTTTCTTGGGGCCTCATTCGGTATATACCTGCGTTCCTGATTACCTGGAGGATGTTGCGGAGCTGGCTCAAAAATTAGGGACCGGTATTCATATACATATTTCAGAGACTCTGAAAGAAAATCAGGAATGCTTGGAGAAATACGGAAAAACCCCTGTCCGCCATCTGTACGATCTCGGCATATTTAAAGCCCATACCATTGCAGCCCATTGCGTCCATGTTTCGGAGGAGGATATGGATATCCTCAAGGAAAACGATGTGAGCGTGGTATACAATCCGGGAAGCAACCTCAAGCTTGGAAGTGGAATTACTCCTGTGCGTAATATGTTGGCTAAAGGTATCAATATTGCGTTAGGTACTGATGGTGCATCCAGCAATAACAACCTGAACATGTTTGAAGAAATTCATTTGGCTGCGCTTGTAAGTAAAGGGGTAGAAAAGGAACCTACGCTTGTAAAGGCTTATGATGCATTAAAAATGGCTACAGTTCATGGAGCGATGGCATTAGGTATAAAGCATGAGGTAGGTATTATAAAGCCGGGGATGAAAGCGGATTTAACCATTGTAAATTTGAATAAGCCTCATTTTTACCCTCAACACAATGTAATTGCTAACCTGGCTTATTCGGCGCAGGCTGCGGATGTGGAAACAGTTTTGGTTGATGGCAGAATTCTCATGGAAAAGGGTGAATTCAAGACCGTTGATGATGAAGAGGTTATTTATAATATAAACAAGATAAGTAAGAGAATTTTTGAATAGTGGGGAGTGGACAGTGGGAAGTGATGAATGAATAATTTCCATACTGCTTACTCCCCACTTTCCACTCCTTACTCTTTAACTTAAAGTATAATCAATTATTGTGTGTTACCTGAATCCTTGAAGTAATTGGGTAGTATTAGAGGGTATTTTTTTGCTCTCTAACGTTACCTAGTAGTAGTTTTCAGAGTAGCACAACTTATGTGTCAAATTTTCGAGGGAAATATACCAATCTGCATCTATTTCTAAAAACTTTTTCAAATACCCCTCGTAAAATCTCTCTCGTGTTTCAAATAATTTTTGATTCCCTCGCTCGATATGCGGATAATGCAAATCCCCCATCAATGCTAACCGCATAATGTCCAAACCTCCCATTTTATTTAGAATTAAAAACTTCATCGTTCTTTAAATCTTTCTGTTAATACTTTTTTTAATTTTTCAGGAAAATCAGTAATAATACCTGTTACACCAAAATCAATAAGTTTATTCATATCTCTATATTCGTTTACTGTCCATGCATATACTTCCAAACCATGGTTTATAGCATCTATAATATTCTGCTGGTTAATCGATTGATAATATGGATGCAATGAATAAACGGGCATTTCAAAAATATTAGCATAACCTCGATGATGTGCTAAATTACTACTATATAGAAGACCAATCTTTACTTCTTGTTCTAGTAGTTTTATTTGTTGTAAACATTGATGGTCAAATGAAGAAATAACCACATTGTATATCCGATCCTTTTTTATCATTAATTCAAGCAATTTTCGCTCAATATCAGGATAATAAGAAGGGATATTTTTTATTTCTACATTGATTATGACCTCTTTAGGGACCAAATCAAATACTTCTTCTAGTAGCGGAATTTTTTCTCCCTTGAATCTTTCATGATACCAAATTCCTGCATCATATTTTTTTAGTTCGGACACTGTCATATCACTAATTTTTCCTATTCCATTAGTAGTTCGGTTAATGAAATCATCGTGACAAACAATTAATTCTCCATCTGCAGATAGATGAACATCTAATTCGATAGCATCACAGCCTTGTTCAATAGCTAATCTAAACGATGCGAATGTATTTTCTGGAGATTCTCCTGATGCTCCACGATGAGCTATAATAAGTGGTTTAACTTTTAACATAATTTAAGGTTCCCCCATTTAAATTTATAAATTGATTTCTTTTTGAAACATACATGAAAAGAGTCTATAAAAAAGACTCTTTTCAACTATAGCTGTTATTTTCCCTGTCACTGTTTAATTGTTCTATTATATTGTTGGATTTTCTTAGTAATTTCGTTAGCTGCAGTATCTAGCGCTTCTTGTGGAGACTTCTGGCCATTTGCTACTTCTTCCATTGCCTTTTCAACAATTTGCCTTGCTTCTGGGAAAACACCCATCAAAGCACCTTGTGTTGCTCGATTGGCAACTGTAGCATGGAGTTGTTCAACAGCTGTTTTGAATTGGGGAAATTTCTTCATATTTTCAATCACACTTGGCTCGTTATAAGCTTCTTTGGTAATAGGAAAATAACCGGTATTAATGTGCCAGTATGCCTGTTGCTTAGCTGAAACTAAATACTTGATAAATTCCCATGCTCCTTTTTGTTCTGCTTCCGGACGGTTGTTTAAGACATATAGACTGGCTCCTCCAACAATAACTCCACCATCTTCTGTCCCTTGTGGTTTGGGAAGAAATCCAGTACCTACTTCAAATCTGTTACCAACTGAATCAATAATACCTCGTAAAGCTGCTGTAGAATCCAAAATCATGGCTACTTGACCTGCAGCAAAAGCCTTCTTTGTATCCGCAGTACTACGTCCCAAGTTAAGCATTGCTCCACTATCTATCATACCTTTCCACCAAGTAAGTGTTTTCACACCTGCTTCACTGTTTAATAAGGATTCTGTTGCTAAGGCGTCGCGACCATTTCCGTTGTTTACTAATTCAGAACCTTGATTGGCAAAAAACTGTTCTATGAACCAAGCATAAATTGCAAAGGACGCACCATATTTTCCATTACCAGATAACTTTTTTGCAACTTGTTCAACTTCTTCATATGTAACTGGTGGTTTTTCAGGGTCTAGTCCTGCTGCTCTAAACATATCTTTGTTGTAATAAAGAATAGGATTAGATGTATTGAACGGCATCGAATATAACTGATTATTAATTGTATAATAATTGATGATATTGTTTTCTAACTGAGAAACGTCATAATGTTCTTCATCGATAAATTTTTGAATTGGAGTAATCGCTTTAGAATCGATCATGAAACGACTACCAATTTCATAAACTTGTACCATGGCTGGACCACTGTTGCTACCAAGAGATGCCTTCAATTTATTCAAACTTTCATCATAAGATCCTTGAAAAATGGCTTCAACTTTTACTTGGTTCTGTGATGAATTGAAATTAGCAACAAGCTGATCTACTGCTTTTCCAAGTTCACCGCCCATTGAATGCCACCAAACGACTTTTACTGGACCGTTTGAAGTATTGTCATTAGACGATTGTGAACCTGATGACCCTTGAACGTTTTCATTTTGACTAGCTGATTTGGTGTTCGGTATAATGCCACAGGCAACAGAAGTTAACAGGATGGTTATAATAGCCATCAAAAGCATAATTTTTTTACTAACAGGTTTCATTTTTAACACTCCTCATCTTGTATTTTTTGTATTTTTTCTTTTTTAATTTAATGAAAATCCTTATGTTTTAACCTACTTTGAATTACTTTGAAGATTTTTTTAAAAATTAAAGAATTACCCTTTAACTGCTCCGGCTGTTATACCTCGAACTAGTTGTTTTAGTCCTAACACAAGTAGGATTAAAGAAGGTAGAAGAACAATTGTAATTCCAGCTGATACGAGATTCCAAGACATAAATTCTGCCCATTGCAACATGGTGACCCCTATTTGTACCGTTCTCATCGTTTCTTGATTGGTAACAAGCAGAGGCCATAAGTACATATTCCACGTTGTCAAAAAAGAATAGACACCCAATGTACCAATGGCTGGACGAGATAAGGGCAATACGATTGAAAAGAAAATTCTTATGTGTCCACCCCCATCCATTTTGGCTGCTTCGAACAATTCCTTGGACAATTGTAAGAAAAACTGACGAAGAAGAAATATACCAAACGCCGTAGCCATGAAGGGTACCATAAGCCCCTGATAGGTGTCCATCCACCCCCACGCTTTAATCGTCAAGTAATTAGGGATTATGGTAACCTCCCAAGGAATCATCATGGTAGATAGGAAAATAGCAAAAAGTAGGTTTCTACCCTTAAATTGAATATTAGAGAATGCATAAGCGGCCATACTAGCTGTAATCAATTGTCCAACCATAACACCAGTAGAAACCACAAAACTGTTCATGATAAATTTAATAATTGGTACAGTTGTCATTGCCAATTTCAAGTTTTCTATATAAAATCTACTTGGTAAAAAGGGGGGAGGATATGAATCAATTTCTTGCGGAGTCATGAGTGCAATCGAAAAAATATAAAGTATTGGATACAATACAACAATGGCCAGTATTATGAGTATAAGATAGTGCAGGAGGTAGTTCGTTCTCTTTTTCATTAATAACACACTCATTGATAATGAACCTTCCTTTCCGTTATTTTGAATTGGATGAAAGTTAAGCTCAAAATGATGGCAAAAAGCACAATTGCGCTCGCACTTCCTGATCCAAAATTAAAATTTATGAATGCTTCCTGATACAGAGAATAGACGAATACATTGGTGCTATCTATTGGTCCACCCTTGGTCATGATGTGTATCTGACCAAATGCTTGAAAAGCTCCAATAATTGAAACAATAGAAACAAAGAAGATGGTAGGCGATAATAAAGGAAGCGTCATATTCCACAATATACGGAAACGTCCCGCACCATCAATTCTGGCACTCTCATACAAATCCTCAGAAATCCCTTGTAATCCGCTTAGCAAGACTATATAGTTAAAACCTAAATTCATCCAAACTGTTACCAAAGAAATTGAAAATAACGCCCACTTAGGATCAGATAACCAGAAAATTGATTGAAATCCTAATTGATTCAAAAAATAATTAAACATACCTGCGCTCGGATGAAATAGTATCATCCAGATAATAGAGGCGGTTCCCACTGATATAGCAATAGGAAGTGAAAAAATAAACTGAAAAATACGCATTCCCTTTAGTCTGTTATGAGTAAATAGTGATAAAACTAAAGCAAATACAATACTAGAAGGAACTGTTAGTAACGTGAAAAGAACTGTTACTTTTAAACTTGTGAAGAACTGATCTGAGGTAAACAAATTAATATAATTTTGAATACCTACAAACTCAGCAATTTTTCCTCTGGGATCGGTAATAAATAAACTTAAATAGACAGACTTTGCAAGAGGATAGAACAGGAATATCGTAAATAAAATGATAGATGGTGAAAGAAATAAGTACCCTATAACATTTTCTTTCAATTTTGATATATTTATTGTTTCTAATGTTCCTGTTTTTTCAAAAGAAGTAACTTTCTGCAGACTAATTTTACTTTCTAACTGGCTAATATTGTTTCCCACCCTTCTGTATGTTCGTTGATTTATATTATAAAGTACAGCTATGTTAATTTGGTTAACCTTTCGTAAAATTTTTGTTAAAATATTTATTAATATGTTAAAATAACAGGACAGGGGGACAGGTACGAAACCACTGACAAAGTCACTTTTTTCTGAAAATTGAACCCTGAAACCCGCTTAACTCCGTTGGCTTTTTTTAAAAGTGGCTTTTTCAGTAGTCTCGGACAGGTACATTGTCTGTTATATTTATGTATTGTAGAAAAAGCTTAGCAGACAATGTAACTGTCTCCTGTCCTTTTATATGCATATATTTTCATCAGCTTCTGAACCAAAGGATGATCTTTTGGTACATAAAGAAGTATTAACAATTTTTTTAAAAAATTTTTTCAAAATCTACACATTTCGACAAAAAAATTCATGAAAAGTATAGTATATTAATTTTGTATTTTTAATGAGCCCATATAAATGCATATTATACACAAATAGGAGGCGATATAGATGAAAGTATTTATTAAAAAAATTATACCATTAATTATAGTAGGTGTTTTATGTGTTTCTAATTTTTCAGTTTTTGCCGCAAAAGATAAAGAGCAATCTAAAGCAAGTAACAAGACTAAAACTCGAAAACAAATTAAATATGATAAGGATGGTTATAGAATTGGATTTCCAAAGCTAGATAAAAAAGAATATCCTGAACCAGATAGGACAGATAAGGCATTAGAAGAATTTACAAATTGGTATCTAGAGGAATCAGCAAATAATGCAGAATCATCTCAAAATGACAGCGGTACAGTTACTACACTAGATTTAAGTCCTAATCCTCCAACAGGAACTAATACAATGACTTTTTCTGTTGACGATCATGGCTCAATCTTTTTAGTTCATGATGGTTATTGTGCTTATGGAGCATATAGACATGCCGGTCTATTTAATGGTGATAGATTTGTTAATTTAAACAGTGCATGTATTGCTACTGCAACTCCAGAAGAAGGAACCACCTATCAGACACCTAATAAATTTAGAAGTTATGATGAATGTGTTGCACTATATGTTAAAAACGTTACATCTTCTCAAATTGATTCTGTAGTGTCATGGGCTGATACAAAAGTCGAAGCAGATATTCCTTATAAAATTAAGAATACATATCCTAATGACTACAGCACAATGTACTGTAGTAAAATGCCATATGGTGCCTATAGAGAAAAAGCCAATAAGAATATTGGTAATAATGTAATTACTTGGCTTCCATATGTAGTGCTTCCATTAGATTTGTATTTAGATAATGACACTGTAGTTTATAAAGAAGCTTTATAAGATAGTAAGTTGTGAATGGTATAATAAAATACGCTAAGGATTTTTTGATTATTCTTAGCGTATTTTGTGTATTTTTGATATAATTACAAGCATAAACGGCTTACTTGCAATTATCCTATGGAAATAAAGGAGTAATTTTTTAATGAAACTTAAGTATATTAAAATTACATTACTTATGCTTTGTTTATTAGTTGTTGTTTTTATAACTTGTAAAGTTTTTAATTTTAATAAACATGGAACTAATAACATTAATATTACTAATAGCGCTACTCAAATAAACTTTAAGAATAATTTACTATTAATGGAAGATGGGACTGTTTCTATTATTGATTCTAAAAATGATACGTTATTACAAAAAGTTAATATTGATAGATTTGGTGATTGTATTCATTATATTAATCCACAACAGGTGGTATTTTCAATATTTCCATTGGAAAAACCAGCAAAATTAGGTATAATGAGTGATAATATAACTATAAAATATATTAGTTTAAAACGTCCTGCACTTTTTGGAATTATTTCAAACAACAAATATCTCTATTGTTCACATTCAATTATCAAAGATAAGAAGTCTTATATTTCTGTACTTAATCACAATTTTAATCTGGTTCAAGAAATAGCTATCCCAGATATAGCACAAAACCTAACTGTTGATAATAACGGAAGAATTGTTTTTAATTATTATACAAATAATGGCTATCAAGTAGGAGTAATAAATGAATTAATTTTTTCTCCTTTAACTTCAGAGCCAAAGCCTATTTTTGGTTTCGGAATTGCACCTAATAATGATATTTACCTGCTTTGTCAGGACAAAGAGGCGAAGGCTTCTTATATAGATATTATTGATTCTTGCACTGGAAAAAGCAAGCAAAAAATAAACTTAGATATACCAGAACTTTCTAAAATTGCTTTTTTAAATAATAAAGCATATATTACTCATGAACAAAATAACACGGTGACTATTGTCGATTTAAATTCAAGTAGAGTATTAAAGTATATTAACAGTATAACTAATCCATATGCAATCACAACTATGAATAATAAAGTATATATTGCCAGTCATTCAATTCCAGGCAAAGTTATTATATTAGATGGAATGACTGATACCATAATTAAAGAAATTAACGTTGGCAATAGACCTCTATGCTTTGATAAATAAACTTATTTAAAGAGAGTCAAGCATCAAAAGGGACGATTCGATGCACCGAGCAAAGCTTGTGTGCTAAAACACAAGGCAGGAGAACACAGGACAAAGCACAGGACAAGGGACAGGTACATTGGCTGTTATATCTATGTATTGAACTGCTGAAAAAGCCGGGTTGTGCGGCGAAAGAGGGTGAGACTTGGGGACATTTCACGTCGAAAAGCGCTATTTGCAAGTTTTTCACTAACAAGTGGTGTGTCCCCATGTCTCGGCCGAACGATTATTCATTATTTTCTCAGTGATTTCTAACTGTCCCACTGTCTTTAGAGTTACTCACTCCCCACTCCTCACTCTTTAGCTAATTCATAAATTGCTCTTGCAAAAATCTTAGTATTTTTAATTAGAGAATCAATAGCAATATACTCATCTTTCTCATGAGCAAGTTCAGGTTCGCCCGGAAATGCCGCTCCAAAAGCAACGGCATTCTCAAAGGCACGGGCATAAGTACCTCCGCCTATGGCTACCGGTTCTCTGTCATCTCCTGTGACATCCCTGTATACTTTCATTAGTTTCTGCACCAAAGGATGGCCTTTTGGCACATAAAGAGGACTTTGATGCTCCAGCTTTTCAACTTTAACACCATATTTTTGTATCATATCTTGAATCTTTGCATATATATCTTCTTCTTTAAAGGTTACTGGGTAACGTATATTTGCAACCGCTTCGGCATAATTTGAATCAGCACTTATCAATCCTATATTAAAGGTTAGCCTTCCCGATACATCATCTTCCATAGCACAACCGATGGATGCTCCATCGGTTTCAAGACCGATACACTCATGATAGAATTGAATAAAAGGATTTTCAGTATTATAATTCCCCATACATTCATATAGGACTACCATCAGTTGCGATATTGCATTAATACCTTTATGAGGTACACTTCCATGCGCTGATTTGCCATGGGCTTTTAACGCAATTCTGTCATTGTCAGCATTTATTTCTATTTTAAATCCTTTATTTTCAATGAGTTGTTTCAGGTTATCACAGACATTATTAAATCGTTCCGGTTGTACTTCAATAACCGCATCGCAGGAATCCGGGACCATATTGGGTCTGTTTCCGCCTTTAATAGTAATGATTTTTATTAAAGCATTTTCACTATTATATTGTTGGAAAAATTTATAGTTGACGATTCCTTTTTCAGCATGAATAACCGGGTAATCTGCGTCAGGAGTAAAAGCAACGTCAGGAGCTTCTTCAGTTTCCTTATAGCGTCTGATACACTCCCAGCCACTTTCTTCATCCAATCCAAGTATTAAACGCACTCTCTTATTTAACTCTATACCAGTATCCTTTATCGCTTTCATTGCATATAACGCTGCTATTGCAGGACCTTTATCATCAAGTGACCCCCTGCCGTATATTTTTCCATCATGGATTTCTGCCTCAAAGGGAGGGTAGGTCCAGTCGCTTCCTGCCGGAACAACATCCAGGTGCGCTAATATTCCAATTAACTCTTCACCTTCTCCAAACTCAATATATCCGATATAGCCATCTACATTTTTAGTCCTGAAACCCATTGATTTGCCTAGTTCCAATATGTATTCCAAAGCCCTGTTAACATCTTCTCCAAATGGCTTTCCAGGCAAAGGTTCTTTTTTTACACTGGGGATGCGTACCATTTCCTGTGTGGATTTTATAATATCTTCTAACATCTGGTCTACATAATGATCAAAATTCATTTTACTGTTCCTCCTTTATTAATACCAAATATATTTTATTCTATTTTTACTGGATAATACAATATATTATAGATATAATATTGTAGAAATATAAAAAAAAGTGGAGGCTGCTATGGATTTTAAAGAAAGGACAATAAAAAGTGAAAAAATTTTTTCTGGAAAAATTATTAATGTAAGGGTTGATACAGTTGAACTCCCAAACGGAAATACTTCTACAAGGGAAATTGTAGAACACCCGGGAGGGGTGGGAATAATCCCTATTACCGAAAATAGAGAGGTAATCATGGTTCGACAGTTCCGTAAACCGGTCGATGAGATATGTCTTGAAATCCCTGCGGGTAAACTGAATTATGGGGAAGACCCTTATGAATGCGGTGTTAGAGAGCTCGAAGAGGAGACCGGCTATAAAGCAAAAAATATACAATCATTAGGGCATTTTTATTCAACGCCTGGTTTTACCAATGAAATCTTGCATATTTATATGGCTACCGGACTTTATAAGGGTGAAGTCAAACTGGATGAAGATGAATTTGTAGAAACGGAAACAATTCCTCTGGATGAGCTGGTAGATATGGTAATGAATGGTGAAATAAGAGATGCTAAAAGTATCATAGCAATTTTAAAAGCGTCTCAACTAATGAAATGACAGGGAAAATCAGGGGACAGGTACATCGTCTGTTATATCTATGTATTGTAGAAAAAGCTTAGCAGACAACGTACCTGTCCCTTGTCTGTGTGTTGACATGTAACATAAGAAAAGCCTTCCTCATACAATGATTGAAGGAGGGAAGGAGGTGATTTTTATGTATTGTTATACAGTTCTAACGAATACCCTGTGTGCACTTAGAGAATTGGACATGTGGACGGAAATTTCCAAGCAGCATCCTGTATTTATAAAAACAGTAGCAAAATCAAGTAACATTGATTTGCCAAAAGAACTAATAAATAAGCTGGATAAACTTAATGAAAATTTTGAAGCATTACACAAAAGGGTAAAAGAGATCATTAGAAGACAACCCTATGGAGGTGTCGATTGGATGGCTTACCTGCCACTTATCCAAGTCCGAAGCCTTGTAGAAACATTCTTACAATATGACATAGACTTTCTTAATGTATTAAATCAGGTAAAAAACTATGGCAGAGAAAACAAAGTATGGCAAACATTACTTGAACATATCATTCATGAGCAGGAATACATGTATAGATTATTTGTTACATTAAGAAACCAGATGTATACAAGATAGAAAAAAATAGCTGACCATCCAGCAGACGTAATGTCAGTTACTCCTTATAGGTATTTTGCAAGGAGAGGTAATTTAGTCATAGGGTCATAGAAAATTAATATTCCTGTAGTCTCGTTTATATATAGTAATCTTTTCCTAGGTACATTTGTCTTATCATACTGCATTCCTTATGTTTTTTAGGGAATAAAGCATTACTCTATTGGGTACTAATGGCGGATTTGAATGTAACCCATCTAATAGTATACTAAATCTAGAAAAAGCAAATGAACATCAGAAATGAAAAATAAAACTTATTTTACGAAGGAGGTAGTCAAATGTTAACGCTATTTAAGTATGCGGGGTTGTATTTGAAAAAATTTGCAAAAGACGAAAAAGGGCAGGGAATGGTTGAATACGGTTTAATTATCGCGTTAATAGCAGCAGTTGTAGTACTTGCGCTTACTCCCCTTGGAGAAGCAGTACGTGCTTTATTTGATGGTTTAATTGATGATGTAACACCATAATATACACAGCAAAACGAATAGCTGCTATTTACTAATTCAGCAAATGGTATTCAAAGAGCAACCCTACTTGTATCGCAGGTAGGGTTTTTTTAAAAGCAGGTGAAATATGAGAATGACAAAAATTTTGCGAAATAACCGGGGACAATCGATAGTAGAAACAGCTATGGTTTTACCACTAATCTTATTAATTCTTTTTAGTGTCTTTGAATTTGGAAGAATATTCAGTGCTTATCTAGTCATTACGAATGCTTCCAGGGAAGGCGCACGGTGTGCCGTTGTAGGTGGAAGTGATCTGGATATAGTAAACGTAATTAGTACAAGAACATTATCTCTGGATTCAACTTCCATGCAAATAACAATTACACCATCACATATTAGCAGGATCAGGGGAGTGCAGGCTGCTGTTCAAATAGATTATAATGTAGAACTTATTACTCCCTTAATCAGCAATATTGCTCCCAATCCTTTTCCGTTAAGGGCTGTAACGGTTATGAGAGTAGAGTAGATGGCAAAACATGAGGTATTCAGCATGAAGGAAGAAAGAAATTTAACATTAAAAATATACTACAAGTTATTTAAAAGAATATGGAATAAAATTGTCGGAATATTACAACAGCAACGAGGAACAACAATGATAATGACAGCTGCTTTGATGGTTGCAATTTTAGGATGTACAGCCATAGTTACCGATATGGGGTTAACCTATATACGAAAACAAAAGTTATCCAATGCCCTGGACGCTGCTGCTCTAGCGGCTGCACAGGATATTTCAATTAGTGAGCAGAAAGCCAGGGAAACTGCAATCGAATATATACAAAAGAACGGATTTAGTGAAGCAAATGTGGAAATTATTGTTTCATCAAGTGCCAAAAGTATAGAAATTAAGGGGAAAGATAATGTAGATTTTTACTTTGCAAGGGTTTTAGGCTTTTATAATACACAGGTGGATGCCAGAGCAAAAGCCGTTGTGTTCCCGGTTACAGGAATGACCGGAGTGAGACCTTTAGCAGTGGAAGATTTTCCGTTCCAATATGGTGTCCAGTATGTATTAAAAGAAGGAGCAGGAGACGGTTATAACGGAAATTTCGGACCGGTTGCCCTTGGGGGAACAGGGGCAAATAACTATAGAAATAACATCAAATATGGATATAACGGAAAATTAAAGGTAGGGGACTGGATTGAGACCGAAACCGGAAACATGCCCAATCCTACAGAAGAAGGAGTCGATTATCTTATGAATCAGTGTAATCATACTCCTAAATGTACAACTAATCAGTATGATCTATCTTGTCCAAGAATTATTTCCATACCTATAGTAGATACACTTCAGGTAAATGGAAGAAATGAAGTGCAAATAGTCGGTTTTGCAGCATTTCTTCTTGAAGGAACAACTAGAAAAGACGGTCATTTGCAGGTACTTGGACGATTTATAAAAAATATTACAGTGGGTGATAGCGACGGGACAGGTAGGGATTATGGTCTATACGCAGTAAAATTAGTAGAATAGGAGGAATCTCCCATGCAAGCAGGAAATAAAAAAATATTACTTTTAGCAGTTGTATTGGCATTAGTCACTTCATTTTTGATCTACTCATACCTTCAAGGAATAAAGAAGTCTGAGAATAATGTTGAATATACAAATGTAGTCGTTGCAGTAAAGACTATAGAAAAAAGGGCAGAGATCTCCTCTAATGATGTGAAAATTGAAAAAGTGCTGAAATCCTATGCTAATGCACAAGCGTGTACGGATATCAATGAAGTTATGGGGAAAAGGGCGAGTGACAGAATTATACAGGGTGAACAGATACTTAAGGACAGATTGATTGGTGAAGAAAAACTTCTCTTATCTTATGCAGTTCCTGAAGGTAAAAGAGCTGTAACCATCAATGTAAACGAAGCTACAGAGGTAGGAGATTTTATTCGACCGGGGGATTACGTAGATATCCTTGCAACTTTTGATAAATATGAAATTGAAGATAACCGGCAAAAAATTGTATATCCCAGAACTTCCAAAGTGATACTGCAAAATATTTTGGTATTAGGGATGGGACAGTTGCAGGATGTTCCGGAAGGACCAAGAACAGAATTACCGAAGACAGTTACCCTGGCCGTAACCTTGCAGGAGGCAGAAAGACTAGCTCTCGGTGAAGAAATGGGTGTACTGAAAATGGCATTACGCCGTGTAGGTGACCATGATATTGTTTCAACGCAAGGCGTCATAAGGGAGGATCTGGTAACGGATAGGGGAAAAGTAGTTTTACCCAAATAAAAAGTATCTTATTCATAAATTGAATTATATTAATAGAAAGAAGGGGAAAAATGAATGAAAGAATAAAGGTCATCATAGCCGATGACGTTAGAGAGACTAGAGAGAATATTAAAACCTTGTTATCTTTTGATGAAAGGATAGAAGTTGTCGGGGAAGCAGAAAATGGAGAAGACGCAGTTTTTCTTGTCCGGGAAGTACGACCGGATATAATATTGATGGACATTAATATGCCGGTAAAGGATGGAATTAAGGCAACAGAGGAAATTTCTCTGGAGGTTCCTGAGACTACGATTGTCATTATGTCAGTCCAAATAGAACAGGAATACCTGCGAAAAGCAATGACTGCGGGAGCCAGAGATTATATTACCAAGCCTTTTACCGGAGAAGAATTGGTTAATACTATTGTAAAAACTTACAATCTCGAAACTAAAAGAAAACAGAAAAGTGCTGTTCCGAGAGATAAAGGTGAGATAAATTCAAAGATAATATCTATTTTTAGTACCAAGGGAGGAGTAGGTAAAACTACTATCGCTACAAATCTGGCAGTTACCATCGCCCGGCAAACTAAAAAAAGAGTTGCACTGCTTGATTTTGATTTACTCTTTGGTGATGTGGCGATTCATTTAAATGTTTCCATTAAGACCACCATAACAGAACTTATAAAAGAAATAAATATTCTGGATGAAGAGCTGATGGAAGAGTACCTTGTAACCCATTTTTCCGGTGTAAGAGTGCTGCCGGCACCGGTAAAACCGGAATATGCCGAATATGTAACTGCACAGCATATAGAAAAGATTATAAAGGTATTAAAAGCAAGTTATCACTATATCATTATAGATACTGCACAAAATTTTAATGAGACTACTTTGACCGCACTGGACGCATCAGATGCAGTATTATTTATTTCTACTATGGACCTGCCAACCATTAAAAATGTCAAATCCGGCCTTGAAGTAATGGACTCATTGCATTATTCCGATTCCAAAGTCAAAATAGTTTTAAATAAGGCATCAGAGCAGTTTGGCATTACATATAAAGATTTTGAAGACACTGTCAAGAATAAAATATGGATCAGTATTCCGGAGGATAACCAAACTGTAATAAATTCGGTTAATAAAGGCTTTCCTTTTGTCCTGACCAGGGCAGAAACAAAAGTAGCAAAAAGTATATATGAAATTGGTTATCATCTTACAAATGAAAAGAAACATATCTCACAACAAAAGTCGTTTTTCCAAAAAATATTGGGATTTTAAAATAGTTTGTGGAATGTGAAGAAAATAGTGAGAGGTGAAACACATATGTCACTATTACAACGATTAGAAAAAGAGAAAGCTGTAGAAATGAATGACGCCGGTTTTGCCGGGAAAAATAAAAAAATTGGCCATTTTGAGAAGAAAGATCCTTTTCGTGATATTAAAAAGAAAATATTTGACAGAATTGTAAATGAAATAAATCCAGATGATATAGAAGATGGAGAAGATTCTCAGGAATTGGAAAAAAAGATTGCTTTACTGGTAGAAAAAGCTTTATCAGAAGAAAACGTACCTCTTTCAAGAAATGACCGGCAAAAAATTATTTCGGAAATTATTGATGAAACCATTGGATTTGGACCTATTAACAGTCTTATTCATAACCCGGATGTATCAGAAATTATGGTTAATGGGCCAAAACAGGTCTATATAGAGCAAAAAGGCAAGTTGGTTTTAAGTGATGTCACTTTTCGCGATGATGAGCATGTGATGCATGTAATAGAAAAGATTGTTGCGCCTATAGGCAGAAGAATTGATGAAAGTTCTCCCATGGTGGACGCCAGGCTTCCGAATGGGTCTCGTGTAAATGCGATTATACCTCCGCTGGCATTGGACGGGCCGGTTATTACTATAAGAAAATTTTCCGAAAGGCCTTTTACTATTAAGGATCTTATCAATTTCAATTCATTAGATGCTAATATGGCAATATTTATTAAAGCGTGCGTTGAAGCAAGATTAAATATTGTAGTTTCCGGAGGAACGGGCAGCGGTAAAACCACAACTTTAAATGTATTATCATCTTTTATTCCACCGGACGAAAGAATTGTTACTATTGAAGATGCAGCAGAGCTTCAACTAAGCCAGGAGCACGTAATACGCCTGGAAACCCGCCCTCCTAATATTGAAGGAAAAGGTGCAATTACTATTAGAGACCTGGTTAAAAACTCTTTGCGTATGCGTCCTGACAGAATTGTTGTAGGTGAGGTAAGAGGAGGCGAAGCTTTAGATATGCTTCAGGCAATGAATACAGGACATGATGGTTCATTGACTACCGGTCATGCAAATTCTCCCAGGGATATGCTGTCGCGTCTGGAGACAATGGTACTTATGGCCGGGATGGACCTGCCTGTAAGAGCAATAAGGGAACAGATTGCCTCAGCAATTGACTTGATTATTCAACAATCGAGATTAAAGGATGGCAGTAGAAAAATAACGCATATTACCGAGGTAGCAGGAATGGAAGGAGATGTAATTACCCTCCAGGACATATTCATATTTAAACAAAAAGGCAGAGATGAAAAAGGAAAAATTCTTGGTGAATTTATGCCTACAGGCATAAAGCCTAGGTTTTTTGAAAAATTGGAAAGTGTAGGCGTCAAATTACCTTCAGATTTGTTCTTAAGTAAAAAAATATAAACTTACCCCATAATAGAGGTGGAATAATGCTATACCTTATTGTTTTTTTTGCGTTTATTACTGTACTATTAGCCGGTTACAGTGTAGTGAATATCTTCATATTTAGAAAGAAGTTAATCAATCGGGTAGAAAAGTATGTAAATGTGGACCAAGCTCAAGAAGGTCAGGAAAAGCGAAATTTTAACAGGATTATAAAAAATTTATTATCTTCGGGAAAAGAAATTGGAAACCTGGGAATATTTAGCAGTTATAAGAAGAACATTCAGGCCCAGCTTATAAAAGCACATATACCTCTTAAAGGTGAAGAGTTTATTACGCTATGCATTATCAGCGCAATTACCTTCATGATTGTGTTTTTCATAGTTTCAAAAAGTATTATAACCGGGCTGACTCTGGGCACAATAGGGTGGTACTTGCCTATATTATTTGTAAAATCGAAAAAAAAGAAAAGAATTAAGCTGCTCAATGACCAATTGGGAGATGCAATTTCATTAATTTCAAATTCCTTGAAGGCAGGCTATAGTTTTTTTCAAGCAATTGATGCAACTTCAACCGAAATGTCAGGAAGCATAGCAGAAGAATTCGCACAGGTAAAAAAAGAGATTAATCTTGGACTTTCAACAGAATATGCTCTGGAAAATCTTGTGAAGAGAGTTGAAAGCGATGATCTGGAATTGATGATTACTGCCATATTGATTCAGAGACAGGTAGGAGGAAATCTCGCAGAAATATTGGATAATATTTCTGAAACTATCCGGGAGAGGGTCCGAATAAAAGGAGAAGTAAAGACCCTTACTGCACAGGGCCGGATGTCCGGGCTTATCATTTCTATTCTTCCACCGGCCATGGGTGTAGTTTTAGCACTTATTAACCCGAAGCATATTGGGGTACTTTTTACCAGTAAATTAGGACTTATGATGGTAGGCATATCCATTATTATGGAATTGTTAGGGATCTATTTTATAAATCAAATAGTAAAAATTGAAGTCTGAGGGGGTGAGGAAATGCAAATGTTATTAATTTTATTCTTTTCATTTGTTACAACATTTGTAATTATACTTGCAATTTACAGCTTTTCCAGGAATAATAAAATGATTATAGCACAAAGACTCAACAAAATAGCTATGAACGAAAGTTCAGATGCTGAAGAGGGAGAATTGGCAAAGCCTTTTCATACAAGGGTGGTACAACCGATGCTAAAACAGCTGGCAGCATTTCTGATAAGAGTTACCCCTAAAGAAATCATTAACAATTATGAAAATAAAATTATTGCGGCAGGAACTCCATATAATTTCGGAATAAACGAGTGGCTCAGTTTGCAGGCTTTTCTAACTGTATTAGTACCATTAGGTTCAATTTTAATCGGAATTGCCTTTAAAGCGGAATTCCAAAGGATGGCTTTAATCACCGGAATAGAAGTTTTGATAGGAATTCTGGGGCCTAACCTTATACTAATATCCAAGATTCAACAAAGGCAAAAAGAAATTATAAAGACCCTTCCGGATATTCTTGACTTGTTAACGGTTAGTGTAGAAGCAGGGCTTGGTTTTGATGCAGCGTTAGGGAAAGTTGTGGAAAAGATGCCGGGAGTATTGGCCAAGGAATTTGACAAGGTTCTCCAGGAAATAAAAATGGGAAAGCCAAGAAGGGATGCACTTAGAAACATGAGTGCGAGAGTAGCTGTGATAGATGTTACTACTTTTATAGCATCAGTAATCCAGGCGGATCAATTAGGGGTTAGCATAGGCAATGTATTAAGAATCCAATCAGACCAGATGAGATTGCGGAGGCGTCAAAGGGCACAGGAAAAAGCGATGAAAGCCCCAATAAAGATGCTTTTACCAATGGTATTTTTTATCTTTCCTACAATTTTTACTGTACTTTTAGGACCTGTAGTTATAAGGTTGATTGATACTTTTAAAAAATAAGAGTGTATTTTTATTTAATAACAGAAGAGTTAAGATTTTTAAAAGATACAAAAATAGAGGGTGAATCCTGATGCTAATTAAAAATTTTAATAATAATCTTATTTTGGCTGATAGAGCAAAACTGGCAAAAACGTTTATGTCCAGATTAAAAGGATTAATGTTTAGAAAAGAACTGGATGAAGGCGAGGGTCTGATATTGATGCCCTGTAATATGGTACATACCTTTGGGATGAGATTTCCGCTGGATGTTGTCTTTATTTCGAGAGATAACACAATCGTACATACAATTCAAAATCTTCAACCCAACCGGGTTAGCCCAATGGTAAAAACAGCCGTCAGGGTGCTGGAACTGCCTGCGGGTACCATCAGCCGGACAAATACGAAAGAAGGAGACCAATTATTTATTAATTAAAGAGCGGCATATATTAGCCGCCCTTGATCACTTCTACTGCTTCTTTTTATTTAAATCATTATTCTGGTTTAAGTAACTTAACCTGCCGTTTAAATATTGAATATGCCTATCAATATCAGCTTTCATACTATTAAACATCTGCTTTGCCTGCGGGTCCTCAGTTGATTGAGCCATCATTGCATAACTTCCTTTGGCAGCCTCGCAGGATGCTATTGCTTTTTGCAAGTCACTTTGTACTGTCATATTATCACCTCGCTTGTACAATTAATATTGTATTAAATCAGTGACCGAAGCCACTGTTCGACCCATTAAAAATCATTGTTAACATAACACTTCAAACTTCATACTTTTCTAAACATCAAGCACATCATACGGCTTCACATCTTAGCCATTATGCCAGCACCTGTTGGCCTGAACCTTGAAAATCATGTATAATATCTTCCGGACTTGGAAGGTGTGTGTATCACCTCCTGGGACGGACCTTAGCGGGCCGATTACCCGTGTGAAAGAGTATTTATCCATTCCGGTAAGTCTACATGATTTGGCTGGTTGAGGCCAGCTAATAAGCTGGTTCCTCGTGTCACATGCAAGGTTGTTTGCTTACATGGGAAGGAATGGAGGCTTTTAAGTCCATCAATCTTGTAAAGGAGGCATTTTTAATGAATTTCAGACCCATTGCAGGCATTGATGTGGGCAAGTTCTTCAGTGAGATGGCGATTCTTTCTCCATCCAATGAAGTAATTGCCCGCATGAAGATTCGCCATGATTCCAGTACCGACGTTGAAAGAGCCGTTGAATTGCTGAAAAAAACGGAAAAGGACTTTGATTCAAGGCCTTTCGTCGTCATGGAATCCACCGGGCACTATCACAAAATCCTTTTCCATTCACTTTGTAAAGCTGGATTTGAGGTTTCAGTAACAAACCCCATCCAGACTGATTCTATCAAAAATATTGGAATTAGAAAAGTGAAAAATGATAAAGTGGATGCCCGGAAAATTGCATTGCTCTACAGATTTCAGGAGCTTAAAACTACTAATATCCTCGATGAGGATATTGAATGCTTAAGGAGCCTTTGCCGCCAGTACTACAAGCTCTCTGACGAGCTTACTGCCTACAAAAACAGGTTTACGGGTATTGTTGACCAACTCATGCTAAACTTTAAGGATGTATTCCCCAACATCTTTTCAAAGGCTGCTCTTGCAGTCCTGGAGGAGTATCCTACGCCTGCCCATATTCTTAAGGCTGACAGGAACAAGCTGATTTCAATGATTCAGGAAAAGTCCCACAAAAGCCTTAAATGGGCAACTGAAAAGTATGAGCTTTTGGTCTCCAAGGCCAGAGATTTTGAACCTTTGAGCATTCACAATTCCTCAAATATTGCCATGCTCGGTGTGTACATCTCCATGATCAGAACCCTGGAGGAAAACCTGGAGAAAGTCCTTAAAGCCATCCATAAGCTGATTGATGAGGACCTGGCAAAGGACATGCCTGTACTTGCATTGACGCTTGAACTCTTGCAGAGCATTCCCGGCATAGGCCTTCTGTCTGCTGCCACCATTCTTGCGGAGATTGGCGACTTTTCGGCCTTTAAAAAGCCGGGCAAGCTGGTTGCTTATTTCGGCATTGACCCCTCTGTCATGCAGTCCGGAGAGTTTACCGGTACACGTAACAAGATGTCTAAGAGGGGTTCAAGGCTGCTTCGCAGGGTGCTTTTTACAATTGCTCTTGCCAATATCCGTACCAAGAGGGATAAGACAGCTTGCAACCCTGTGTTACTGGAGTTTTATCAACAGAAGTGCCGGAGCAAACCTAAAAAAGTAGCTTTGGGAGCTGTTATGCGTAAGCTTGTTAATTATATTTTTGCTGTTCTGAGGGATAGAAAGCCTTATCAGCTACGTAGCCCCCAAGAGCATGCGAAGAATCTTGCAGCAAAGCATACAGCAGCTTAATAGTACTTGTACTTGATGTTCAGTTTTCAAAGAGCAACTTATTATTTCAGACCAGCTATTTTATGTCTACTTCACTTAGGTGGTCTTGTTGTCATGCCTTTGATTAACGTCAGGAGTCTAAAAAAATTTCTCAAAATTTTTCTTAAAAACTCTTGACTTTAATTAGCTGGTCTTTCACCAATGCTATTTTGTCCAAAGTTTATTGAAAAAATGTAATAGCAGACGCATTTTTTAGCAAACACAGGACGGGGGGACAGGTACATCGTCTGTTATGTCTATATGTTGTAGAAAAAGCTTAGCAGATAACGCACCTGTCCCTTTGTCTGTGTCTTAGTTCACAGTTAACAGTTCTCAGTTCACAGTAGTAAACGATTTAATAGCTTTTACTGTGAACCGTGAACTGTGAACTTATTTACTTTATCTGCCATGTAAAATCATTATCAGTAAATATATAGAAGGTAGCGGTCCATAGATAACAAAGCCACTGCCTATGTATGTCAAAACTTTGCTTGCCAGGCACCTATAGATGATGCAAAAAAACTTGAAAGTATGTTACAAGGTTGATATTATAAAGCTGCATATTGATTTGGCTGGCTAAATAAGGTAATATATAGTAAAGTTTTTAGTGCATTTCATATAGATGAATAAAATTTATAGGAGATGAAAAATAGAATGAGAGTCCTTAAGAATTCCCTAGGCATCTCCCATGAAGTTGTTGAGAAGGTAGTCTGTGCCGGAGATATTGTGGTAGATGCAACTGCAGGGAATGGAAATGATACCGTGTTTCTAGCCAAATTAGTGGGAGATAGTGGGCATGTCTATTGCTTTGACATACAAGATAAAGCTCTTGAGAATACAAGAGAAAAACTAATAAATGAGAATGTTCTGGACCGTGTGACACTTATAAAAGATGGACATGAAAACATTGACTGGTATGTGGAAGCAGGAATAAAGGCTGTTATGTTTAATCTCGGTTATCTTCCTGGCGGTGACCATAAAATACATACCAGACCTGAGACGACAATAATGGCAATTCAGAAAAGTCTGGAGCTTATAGTACCTCACGGAATTGTAATGCTGGTGATATACTATGGAGGAGATAGCGGATTTGAGGAAAAAGATGCAGTTTTGGGATTTCTAAGAGAACTAGATTGCAGGAAGTACAGTGTGCTAATGTACCATTTTATAAATCAGATTAACTATCCTCCCATTGCGGTTTGTATTGAAAGATTAAAAGGTTAAGTATTTGTTGCTTTTTTAATACCACCACACTTTTTAAGTTATATTATCAATTTAAAACTAATAACTTAATAAAAGGAATAACAAATGTATAAAGGTGTAGGTTTATTATAACTTTGAACCTGCCTGAGGTTTTAAGTAAAGTTAAGTAAGGGTGTGGTGGATTTTGTGGTATAAACGTTTCATAGCAATAATAATCATAATTGCATTCATTTTTTCTTTTCAAAACATCATAAGAGCGCAAGAAGACGAAGACGTGGAATTTGATTTTGAGGAAATACCTGTTTTAGAACAGAGTGAAAGCGAGCTTCCTAAAATATCTTCTCCAGCAGCAGTGGCAATCGATACAATTAATGGGAGAATACTGTATAGCAAAAATGCTTATAGCAGGCGTCAAATGGCCAGTACTACCAAGATGATGACTGCAATATTAGCCATTGAAAAAGGAGATTTAAATGATATTGTAACGGTAAGTAAAAGGGCGGCATATGTAGGCGGCTCTCAAGCCCACTTGAAGGTAGGTGAGAAAATAAAGCTGGAATATTTATTATATGCCCTTATGTTACCATCCGGAAATGATGCAGCAATCGCAATAGCAGAACATATAGCCGGAAATGTTGAAAACTTTGTAGCAATGATGGATGAAAAGGCTCTTGAAATTGGTGCAAAAAATACAAAGTACGGCTCACCTCATGGTCTGGATAGAAATAATTATTCTACAGCGTACGACCTGGCAATAATCGCGCGGTACTGCCTTACCAATCCTATTTTTGCAGAAGTTGTAAAAACGAAATCAAAAGTAGTACCCCGTGAAGGAATGGAAAATGGGAAAGAATATACAAATACCAATGAAATGCTACATTCCTATGAGGGGGCAGATGGGGTGAAAACCGGGTATACCGGGCCTGCAGGGAGATGTCTGGTTACTTCTGCCACAAGGGATGGATGGCAGGTGATAAGTGTGGTGCTTGGGGCAAATTCAAAATATAGCCGTTCCAATGATAGCCGTAAAATATTAAATTATGTTTTTTCCAATTTTCCATTAATTACTGTCCTGCCCGATGGACAGGAAATGATAAGCATCCCGGTAGTAAAGGGAAAGAAAGAAAAGGTTTATGCAATAAATAAAGGTGAAATCAGCATGCATCTGAATGATACAGAATTAGCTAATATTGAAAGGGAATTTATCGTCCCTGAGCAGTTAACTGCTCCCATTAAAAGAGGACAAAAGATTGGCAAAGTAGTCTTGAGATTAGGCGAATCTCCCATAGGCAGCTGTGAGCTTTATGCAAAAGAAGATGTAGCTTTCTGGACGATAGACATGAACTTGAGTAAAATATTGAAGCAGTGGATGGAAATGAATAAGTTGTTGCAAAAGTATATTAAAATATAATAGAATGAAGATGCAAGATTAATGGAGGTACTATGGAATATATAGAAACTCAAGAAAAAAAAGAGCGGGCGGTTTTAGTAGGAGTACATACAGGAAATCGGAATAGTTTGGAAGATACCACCGAAGAGTCGTTGGCAGAACTTGCACGTCTGGCTGATACGGCTGGGGCGGAGGTATTGACTGCCATTTTACAGAACAGGACATTTATAGAAACATCAACCTATGTTGGTGAAGGCAAGGTAAAGGAGATTAAAGCCGTTTGCGAAAGTTTGGGAGCTAACCTCATTATTTTTGACGATGAGCTGACCGGGTCACAGGTACGCAATCTCGAAGACATTACAGGTATCAAGGTTATTGACCGAAGTACACTTATCCTGGATATCTTTGCAGCCCGGGCTCTTACGAAAGAAGGAAAAATTCAGGTAGAACTGGCACAACTAAAATATATGCTGCCAAGATTAGTTGGGGTTGGATCTGCTCTTTCAAGACTTGGAGGGGGAATAGGCACCCGTGGTCCTGGTGAAACCAAGCTGGAAACTGACCGGAGACATATTAAAAGACGAATCAGCTACCTTGAAGATGAATTAAAAGACATTAAAAAACACAGGGAACTTTTGAGAAGCAGGCGAAAGAAAGAAGGAATACCTGTTGTTGCTTTAGTTGGATATACGAATGCAGGAAAATCATCTTTATTAAATGCCCTTGCCCATTCTGATGTATTGGCAGAGGACAAGCTGTTTGCTACACTGGATCCTACTGTCAGGAGCATAGAACTTTCAGATAACCGTAAAGTTTTATTGGTGGATACTGTAGGTTTCATAAGAAAACTTCCTCACCGTCTGATAGAGGCTTTTAAATCAACTTTAGAAGAAGCAGTATTGGCAGATGTATTGCTACACGTAGTAGATTCCAGCAGTGATGTGGCAGAACAGCATATACTGGTGGTTAACAATATATTAAAAGAATTAGGTGCTGCGAGCAAGCCTATTATAATGGTATACAATAAAATAGATTTAAAGCAGGATGATATTCATTTGCCTCAGGATCGGCAGATGGTTAAAGGCAGCGTGGAAGTATCTGCCCGAACCGGAAAAGGCATAAATGATTTACTGGAGTTGATGGACGATATTGTTCCGGGAAAAAAGATAAAGGTTAAAATATGTGTTCCTTATTCAGTGGGAAGCATAGTGTCCCAGATTCATGAAAAATGTGATGTTCTTAGGGAAGAATATACACAGGAGGGCACTGTAATGAATGTACTGGTGGATGAAGTAATGTTTGGGAGGGTAAAAGAATACATAGTGGGGAGTGAGGAGTAGATAGTGGACAATAAACATCAGTGTGAGTATAAAACGGTATATCAATATGGACAGGCAGAAATAATAGAAAAGAAATCCCGTTTTATTGCTAGTGTAAAACCTGTGACTACAGAGCAGGAGGCTGTAGATTTTATTAATGAGCTAAAATCAAAGTACTGGGATGCTGCTCATAATGTTTATGCATATGTAATTGGCAATAACAATATCCAAAGGTATAGTGATGACGGAGAACCGGCAGGTACGGCAGGTATTCCTACGCTTGAGGTAATAAAAAAAGAACAACTGCAGGATGTAGTGGTTGTAGTTACGCGATATTTTGGAGGTACGCTTTTAGGAGCAGGAGGACTTGTCAGAGCCTATGGAAGAAGTGCTAAAGAGGGTTTGGTTGCTGCGGGAATTATATACATGAGGCTTTGTGATAATATTAAAATAAAAACAGATTATACTTTGTTAGGTAAAATCCAGAATGAAATAGTAAATTCCGGACATATTATTGATGGTACCATATATCAAGAGGATGTGACATTATTTGTTCTCGTGAATGCTCAACAATCGGAGCAGTTTATCCAAAATATGATTGATATTACTAACGGAAGGGTAAATATAAGTAAAGTAGCGACAAAATATATTGCTATTGATGAAAAAGGAAAATTGTTATCTTCTACAGGCTCTTAGCCTTGAAACTCAGTGATTGGAATATAATTTAGCTATATATTTACTGATAATGATTTTACATAGCAGATAAAGTCAATAAGTTCACGGTTCACAGTAAAAGCTATTAAATCGTTTACTACTGTGAACTGAGAACTGTGAACTATATAGCACAATGCGTTAAATTAAAATGCTAAATAACGAGGTGGTAACTATGAGAGAAGAAGAACTTTTGAAAATGAAAACCTGGGCAGTGGTTGGAGCTACTGAAAATCAGGAGAAGTATGGCTACAAGATCTATCAGAAACTTAAAAGCCGGGGATATAAAGTATATCCTGTAAATCCGAATTATTCAGAGGTCGAAGGAGATAAGTGCTATTCAAACTTGAGCGAATTACCTGAAGTTCCGGACGTAATTGATATGGTGGTAGCGCCAAGACATGGAATCAAAGTAGTGGAAGAAGCAGCAAGATTAGGGATAAAAAATATATGGCTTCAACCTGGTACAGTAAATGATGAACTATTGAAGCTTGCAGAAGAAAAAGGGATTAACACTGTTCAAGCTTGTGTACTGGTTGCATTAAATTATGTATGATAAGGGGAGGTATAAAGATGCGTGTTGCAAATTATATTTATGAACTAATAGGTCAAACGCCTATGGTGAGGTTAAACCGTCTGGTAGATGAAGATAGTGCGGAAGTATTGGTAAAATTAGAATCTTTTAATCCCGGAAGCAGTGTGAAAGACAGAATTGCCTTGAATATGATAATAGATGCAGAAAATAAAGGACTACTTAAGCCTGGTTCTACGATTGTAGAACCTACCAGTGGTAATACAGGTATAGGTCTTGCAATGGTAGGTGCGTCAAAAGGATATAGGGTAATACTTGTTATGCCGGATACAATGAGTATTGAGAGAAGAAATCTCTTAAAGGCTTATGGAGCAGAACTGGTACTTACTCCTGGCGCAGAAGGCATGAGGGGTGCTATTGCAAAAGCGGAAGAGCTGGTTAGTCAAAATTCCGGTTATTTTATGCCTCAGCAGTTTAGAAATGCTGCAAATCCGGATGTTCATAGAAGGACAACTGCAGTAGAGATTTTGACACAGACAGAAGGAAATATTGATGCATTTGTAGCCGGAGTTGGTACCGGCGGTACTTTAACCGGGGTTGGAGAAGTATTAAAAGAAAAAATTCCATCAATTAAAGTAATTGCAGTGGAACCGGAAGCTTCACCGGTTATTTCCGGAGGCAAACCGGGCCCCCATAAGCTTCAAGGTATCGGTGCCGGCTTTATACCTGAGGTGCTTAATAAAAATATTATAGATGAAGTAATAAAAATTGCCGATGAAGACGCATTTATAACTGCGAGGAAGCTTGCAAGCCAGGAAGGTATTTTAGTTGGTATCTCCAGTGGTGCGGCGGTGAATGCGGCTTTACAGATGGCCAAAAAATTAGGAAAAGGAAAAAGAGTAGTGGTAGTTGCTCCGGATACTGGAGAAAGATATTTGAGTACGGCGTTGTTTAAAGAAGAGTGAAATAGTGGTTGTGAGTAGTGGGGAATGGTATGATTAGGGAATTGATAGAAATTTCCCTAATTTTTTTTTATTTTTTTGGAATAATAGTATTGACAACTAAAGGAAAAACTTATATAATAAAATCAAAAGTACCCCATGGGGGTATGTTGGGGGCTAAGATATGGCACAGTGCGAAAACTGCAAGGAAGATATACTAAAGAGATTAAAAAGAATCGAAGGCCAGGTGAAAGGTGTATATAAGATGGTAGAGGAAGAGAAATATTGTGCAGATATACTTGTTCAAGTTGCTGCAATAAGAGCTGCCATTAATAAAGTGGGAGGCCTGATTCTTGAAAACCATTCCAGGAGTTGTATAAAAAAAGCTATCAGTACTGAAGGTAGAGAAGAATCTATAGATGAATTAATAGATGTAGTACTGAAGTTCATGAAATAAGTTTAAGAATTTAATAAGTTGGTATAAATGTACCAGTAAATAATTTTAGAGGAGAGATGTATTATGGCAAGTGAAAAAGTTCTAACTCTTACAAACGATAACTTTTCTCAAGAAGTAAAGAATTCTAATATGCCTGTATTGGTTGATTTCTGGGCAAGTTGGTGCGGGCCTTGCCGAATGGTGGCACCGATTATTGATGAGCTGGCTAGTGATTTTGAAGGAAGAGCAAAGGTTGGAAAAGTCAACGTAGATGAACAGAGAGAATTGGCAGCTCAATTTAGAGTAATGAGTATTCCTACTATTATGCTTTTCAAGAATGGTGAAGTTGTTGATAAGGTAGTAGGAGCAAGGTCAAAAGAAGATTTTGCTGCTATGATCGAAAGAAACCTGTAAAAGTTAATAAGTACCAATGAAAAAGAGGCCGGAGTTCCGGTCTCCTTTTTGTTTTTTTGATAAAAAGTTTCGTGATTTTTTTACATAAAAATCTTTTATTAAAAGATTTTATTATTTACCCTAAAAAGAAATATGGTATAATGTGTTTGAGTAAAAATTGGCAGGGTGGTTATTTTAATAATGATAAAATCAGTTAAAAACAAAATAGAATTATTACAAAATGAGTTGCTTAAAATAGGAATTATGGGTGGAACCTTTGATCCGATACATTATGGACATTTGGTTACGGCGGAAGCTGCAAGAGCAAAATTCAATCTGGATCAGGTTATATTTGTTCCGGCGGGAAATCCTCCACATAAAGTTGATCAAATGGTCACGGATAAGAATCATAGATATCTGATGACATTGCTGGCAACAGCCACTAACCCATATTTTGAAGTTTCAAGAATTGAGATTGACAGAGAAGGCTATACATATACCATAGATACAGTAAAAAACTTTAATGTTGAATTTCAGGGAAAAGCTCAATTCTACTTCATTACCGGTGCAGACGCATTGAACCAAATTCTTACCTGGAAGGACGCTGAATCGCTATTGAAAATATGTGAGTTTGTAGCAGCAACCAGGCCTGGTTATCACCATGATGATCTTTTTAAAGACATAGAATATTTGACAGTTAATTATAATAGCAGGATCCATTTTGTAGAGGTGCCATCGTTGGCTATATCTTCTACCGATATTCGTGAACGGGTAAAGAGCAATCAGCCAATAAAATATTTGTTGCCCGAATCTGTTGAAAATTATATTTATAAGAATAATTTGTACACTGGTTAATTCTGGGATTTAAAACATAAAAATAGCTGCAACATTTCATACATGATGATACTTACCCGTCATAATGCATGTGATATATTCAGTGTTATTTATATAGGTTATCTTAATTTACATCGGGGGTTTATAGGGTAATGAACGAAAGTGCAATGATGGATAAACTTAAAGGTATGCTAACACCATGTAGATTTAGACACTCTATAGGTGTAAGAGATACAGCAATAGAACTGGCAAAACTTTATGGTTGTGATGCCGAAAAGGCAAGAATCGCCGGATTATTACATGATTGTGCAAAAGATATAAAAAAGCAACAAATATTGCAATTATGCGACAAGTTTGATATAGTATTAGATAATATTTCCAAAGCGGAGATGCAATTAATTCATGGCCCGTTAGGTGCTAAAATAGCGCAGCATCAGTTTGGAATAGTTGATGAAGAGATTTTGGAAGCAGTGCATTATCATACGGTAGCCAAAGCGGAGATGACAACTTTATGTAAAATAATCTACCTGGCAGATTTTATTGAGCCTAACCGGGATTTCCCGGGGGTAGATAAGCTTCGTAGAATTGCATATAAAGATTTAAATCAAGCAATTTTGATGGCAATAGATAACACAATCAGGTTTGTTTTATCACTTGGAAAGTTGATTCATCCAAATACTATAGATGCAAGAAATTACATTTTATTGTACGAGAGATGAGGGATACATCAGGAGTGATTATATGAATTTTAAAGTATTTATCCGACTGATATTGTTAATATTAATTACATTTTCACTAGTAGCAGGGGTTGTGGCTGGCGGGGTAGCCTTGTCTTACCGGATTGCCGGTCATGATGATGGCTCCGGGATGGAATTCGGCGCTGGAACAAGTTCGGATAAAGCTAAGAAGATAACGGAAAAAACTGAAGAAGGACAAACTCTGTTAAATGTGCTTCTTTTAGGCGTTGATGCGGATGGATATAGGACAGACGTAATCATACTGGCACAGTATGATTTGAAGACAAAAAGAGTAAATATGCTGCAGATACCCAGAGATACAAAGATTGAAACCACAAGAAGCGATAAAAAAATAAATTCGGCTTATGCCTTCGGAAAAGAACAGGCGCTTTTTGAGGCAATAAAAAATTTGTTAAATGTAGACGTGGATAAATATGTTTTAGTTAACCTTAAAGGATTCAGGACGCTTATAGATGAAATAGGTGGAGTAAAAGTAAATGTTCCAATTAATATGTACTATGAAGACCCCTACCAAGGGTTATATATTAAACTAAATAAAGGGGAACAGGTGCTTAACGGAAAACAGGCTGAGATGTTTGTACGGTTTAGAAAGAATTCCGATGGGACAGGTTATCCGGATGGAGACCTTGGACGGATGAAGGCACAGCAGGAGTTTATTAACGCAGTAATAGATAAAGCCCTCAGCTTAAAAAATATTTTTAAGATCCCTAAGTTGGTGGCGATTGTAATCAAAAATGTGAAAACTAATTTTGAAGTCCAGGAAATCGGAAAATATATAGGAGATGCTCTTCAATTGGATAAAAGTAAAATCAATATGATGATGCTGCCGGGAGATAGCGGCTATATTGGAGGGATTTCCTACTTTCTTCATGACAAGGAAAAAACTGACGAACTAATAAAGAATTATTTTACTCCATCAGAAGAAATAAATGAAGGTATTGAAAAAGAAGATTTAGGTAATAATAACCAACAAGAGGGAAGTAAGGAAGAGAAAGAACAGTCCGTAAAAAAAGAGGCAGAATATAAACCAAGCTGGAAAAACAGGTTCATTAAGGTTGAAGTATTAAACGGCTCTAATACTGATGGGGCAGCTGCAAAAGTTGCTGAAGATTTAAAACAAAAAGGTTTTAATGTTGTAAGGACAGGTAACTTTGGAGGTGTGCATTACAGTAAAACAAAGGCTGTGGATAGAACAACCAAAGGATATGCAAAAGAAATTTCAAAAGCACTCGGGGAAATTGAGACAGATAAGGACTTGGATAAAGACAGCAAAATTGATGTAACCGTCATTGTTGGAAATGATATAAGCGAAATACGATAAAAGAGCGACTTTGTCGTTCTTTTTTTCACAGAATCTAGAAATTTATAATAATATGTAGTAAAATAATTAAATAGTTCATAGTTTGTAGTTCTTGGTCCGTGTTAAAAACCATAAAATTTATCAACTACGAACCATAGACACTGAATATTTTACTATTACTCTTAATTTCTATTATTTAATATGAGAGATTAATGAAAATTTTTTACATATTATTTAAGGAGTAAGGAGGCAACAGAATATTGTGAATTTGAATGGCGAAAAACTTGCATTAAAGATCGTAGAGGTCCTTGATGATAAAAAAGCTCAGGATATAGATGTTTTAAATATCAAAAATGTATCTTTACTGGCAGATTATTTTGTTATTTGTTCAGGTAATTCAACCACCCAGATTAAAGCACTGGCTGATGCTGTGGAAGAAAAACTGGCAGAGCTAGGACGTGTGCCTATTCATAAAGAGGGATATGCCAGTGCCCGATGGATTCTTTTGGACTATGGTGAAGTGGTCGTACACATATTTCACCACGAATCCCGGTCCTTTTATAATCTTGAAAGACTATGGTCTGATGCTCCACGTGTAGATATCCAGGCAATTATTAATAGAGTATAATAACGAGGGGGATAAATGATGAGTTATAATTTTAGTGAAATTGAGCAAAAATGGCAAAAGTACTGGGAAGACAACCAGCATTTTAAGGTTGAAAAGAATGACAAACCGAAGTACTATACCCTGGAAATGTTTCCTTATCCTTCAGGAAACCTTCACATGGGACATGTACGAAACTATTCGATAGGTGACGTTGTTGCCCGATTTAAAGTAATGAATGGATACAATGTACTGCATCCTATGGGATGGGATTCTTTTGGTCTTCCGGCTGAAAACGCCGCAATCAAGCATGGTGTTCACCCAAATGAATGGACCTGGTCCAATATTGAGAATATGAGAAGACAGCTTAAGGAACTGGGTATCAGCTATGACTGGAACAGGGAAGTTGCTACCTGCCATCTGAGCTACTATAAATGGACGCAATGGATGTTCCTGCAGCTCTATAAAAATGGATTGGCTTATAAGAAAAAATCTTTTGTTAACTGGTGCCCGTCCTGTGCAACCGTATTAGCAAATGAGCAGGTAGTGAACGGGAAGTGTGAAAGATGTAAGTCGGATGTGGGTAAGAAGGATTTAGAACAGTGGTTTTTCAAGATTACTGACTATGCCCAAAGGCTGCTGGATGACATTGAAAAATTAAAAGGATGGCCTGAAAAGGTTAAGCTCATGCAGTCAAACTGGATTGGACGAAGTGAAGGGGCAGAGGTACAATTCAAAGTTGATGGTATGGATAAAACTTTAACTGTTTATACTACCCGTCCGGATACCATATTTGGCGTTTCTTACATGGTTATAGCTCCCGAGCACCCGGTTGTGCAGGAACTTATCAAAGGAATGCCGCAGGAAGAGGAATGTAGAAAATTTATAGATAAAATGCAGTACTTAAATGAAATTACAAGAACCTCTACTGAAACTGAAAAAGAGGGTGTTTTTACTGGAAGATATGTAATTAATCCTCTTAATAATGAGAAAGTACCGCTTTACCTTGCAAATTACGTATTAATGGACTATGGAACCGGTATAGTTATGGGAGTACCTGCCCATGACCAGAGAGATTTTGAATTTGCAAGAAAATATAACCTGCCGGTAGTAGTAGTCATTCAACCGGAAGGACAACAGCTTGATGGGGCAACAATGAAAGAAGCTTTCCCGGCTGAGGGAATTATGGTAAATTCAGGAGAATTTAATGGACTAAAAAATGAAGCAGCATTAAAGAAAATCATAGATTACATTGAAAGCCAGGGATTGGGGACAAGAAAGGTTAATTTCCGGTTAAGGGACTGGCTGATTTCCAGGCAGAGATATTGGGGTGCACCTATTCCTATTATCTATTGTGATGAGTGCGGTGCTGTCCCGGTTCCCGAAGAAGATTTGCCGGTATTGCTGCCCACCGATGTTAGGTTCACAGGGGCGGGAGAATCACCATTAAAAGGTTCTGAAAGCTTTATGAAGGCAAAATGCCCAAAATGCGGAAAGATAGGAATGCGTGAGGCGGATACTATGGATACATTTGTTTGTTCGTCCTGGTATTTCCTCAGATACTGTGACCCATGTAATGATAAAGAACCTTTCTCCAAACAGGCCGTTGACTACTGGATGCCGGTAGATCAATATATTGGCGGTGTTGAGCATGCAATACTTCACTTGTTATATTCCAGGTTTTTCACAAAAGTATTGTATGATTTAGGCTATGTTTCGGTAGATGAACCTTTTACAAATTTATTGACACAAGGCATGGTACTAAAAGATGGTGCCAAGATGTCCAAGTCTCTTGGAAATGTTGTAAGCCCTGAGGAAATAGTCGATAAATATGGTGCCGATACCGCAAGATTATTTATCCTGTTTGCAGCACCTCCTGAAAAGGACCTGGAATGGAGTGACCAGGGGGTAGAAGGGTCTTTCCGCTTCTTGAACAGGGTATGGAGAATTGTTGAGGACTTTACCGATATCATAAAAGGTGCAGGAGAGTTGGATGGTAGTTCTTTATCTTCAGAGGATAAAGAGTTAAGATATATGCTCCATGCAACCATTAAAAAGGTAACTGAAGACGTAAGTGAGCGCTTTAATTTTAATACGGCAATAAGTGCTGTTATGGAATTTGTAAATGCACTGTATCAATATAAAGAAAAGGTAGAAAAGGATAAGTATAATGTTCCTCTGCTAAAAGATGCAATTGAAAACTTAATCATTGTGCTTGCTCCATTCGTACCACATATTACCGAAGAATTGTGGCAACATATAGGTGAACAGGGAAGCGTGCACAAGCAGAAATGGCCTGCTTACAACCCGGAAGCCCTTGTAAAAGATGAGGTGGAAATTGTAGTCCAGCTTAATGGTAAAGTAAAGGATAAACTGGTGATTCCTACAGGTTTGGATAAGCAAGCAACAGAAAAAGCTGCTATGGAAAGTGCAAAGATTCAGCAGTTGATAGAGGGGAAACAGGTAGTAAAGGTCATTGTAGTTCCTGAAAAACTGGTAAATATTGTTGTTAAGTAATTATTTAGAGTTTAGAGTTGATGGAAAGCTCTAGCTTTCACTCCTCAATTCTAAACCCTAAACCATACAAAGGAGGCATTTTGAATGGATCAGCAAAACACCATAAAACAGGTAGTCAGCACTGATAAGGCTCCGGCCGCAATAGGACCTTATTCTCAGGCAATAAAAGTAGGAAATATGGTGTTTACTTCAGGACAGATTCCTATTTCGCCTGCAACTGGAGAAGTTATACAAGGGGATATAAAGGCACAGGCAAGACAGGTGCTGGATAATCTTCAAGAGGTTTTAAAGGCAGCAGGTACGAGCATGGGTAATGTAGTAAAAACTACTGTTTTCCTCAAAGACATGAATGATTTTACGGCAGTAAACGAGGTATATGCACAGTATTTTACCGGCAGCTATCCTGCCCGTTCCTGCATACAGGTAGCTAAGCTTCCAAGGGATGTAGGAGTTGAAATTGAAGCGGTTGCTTTGATATGAATAAAAAGTGGTAAGCATTTTGGTGCTTACCACTTTTTATTTCTAATATATCTAACTTTATTCCGGGAAAATGAATATTTTTTCTTTCTTCTGGCTATTCGAAGTATTACAAGAATAACTAATACCGAACCAATTACACCGGTTAAAACCCTGAACCATAGGGAATTTAATATGGAAATGGTTTTATTTTTTACAATAACGATAGGTTCCTGTTCAACATTTCTATCAGCAACCAGGTTAACTTTTCCAAGGACCTGGTCTTGATATTTATAAGTAGCAAAACCTAATACATCTCCTTTGTTAATGGGTGCTTTAATATTGGAAAGAGGATATACCTCCTTTTGGATAGTATTTTTATCCACATTGTTAGGCAGCAAAGCTGTTAAAGCTTGCTCTGCCAGCAGGATTACATGTTCATTAGCCTTTGCATCCATTACCTTTACTTCATCGATAATATCCCCGGGTTTTACAATAGTTTGCATACCAAAGTTGTTAAAACCGTATTCAAACAAGTTAATAGTATCTTCATAAGACTGATACTTCATTCCATCCAATTTTGAACCCATTACTACCGTAATAAGCTCGAGACCGTTCTTTTTTGCAGCAGCCACCAGAGTATGGTTTGCTTTAGATGTATAACCGGTTTTTATCCCGATTGCGGGCTCGTATAAGTAATTATAGTACCTGGTTGCACGGTATTTATTGATCAGATGGTTGGTATTGGAAAGATACCTTTTCTCATTATATTTATTTGTGGGTTGTATTTCATAGTAACTTGTATTTGCAATTTCTCTAAATTTAGGTATTGTCATAGCATGTCTGGAAATCAATGCCATGTCATAGGCGGTTGTTACATGACGGTCATCGTGAAGGCCATTGGTGTTTACAAAATATGTATCTTTAGCACCTAATTCGGCAGCCCTTTGGTTCATTAACTTTACAAATTCATCTATACTACCTGCTATGTGCTCAGCAATCACATTTGCACTTTCGTTAGCAGACGATATCATCAGTGCATATAACAGATTTTCTAAAGAAAGTTCTTCACCAGGTAATATACCAACATTACTTCCGCCTGCATCAACACTTAAAACAGCCTCTGAACTTGCTGTGACAATGTCATTAAGATTTCCTTTTTCCAAGGCCAGTATGGCGGTCATAATTTTAGTAATACTTGCAGGATACATTTTTTCATGGCTGTTTTTCTCATATAAAATTCTACCGGTAGCACTATCAATCAAGATGACAGAAGGAGAATTGATTTGAGGAGATTGTGCATATACAGGTATAGCGAAGATATTAATAAAAAATAAAAACAAAATTATAAGTGCGACTTTTTTTTGCATGAGTACCTCCCTTATTGATCATATAGATATCCTAATCTAGTATAACAGAAAATGGTCAATAATTACAGAAAAAAAGAAGAAAAACTTTGAGAAAAAAAAAGGAAATTTTTAAATGAAATAGAATATTACTATTAAAATAGTTTATAGTTCTTACAACAACACTTTTTGCGAGGTGAATAAATAAATGTTTAACTTAACAAAAAGAGAAAAGGTTATAATAATAGTATCTCTTGTTTTATTGGTTGCTATTGGCGGAACTTTTATGTTAAATTATAATAAAACAAAACCTATTCAACTGGAAGTGAAAGATACTGACCAGGTTTATGCACAACAATTGGCGTTACAAAAAGAGTTAGTTAAGGAGCAGGAACCACCTGAGACAAAGAAAATTATGGTCCATATCAAAGGACAGGTCAAAAATCCTGGAGTAGTAACTCTGGATGAAGGAAAAAGAGTATGGGATGCTCTAAAATTAGCAGGAGGTGAATTGGATACCGCAGATTTAAATGCTGTAAACCTTGCGGCTCCGCTTAGGGATGGGCAGGATGTGTATATTCCTGCTAAAGGAGAAAGGGTAAATAACATGGAAGCGGTATCTTCACAGCAAACGTTATCGGGAAATAACGGCAAGATCAACATTAACACCGCCGGTGCCGAGGAGTTGGATAAACTTCCCGGAATCGGGACTGCTACTGCAAAGAAAATTATTGATTTTAGAAATCAAAATAACGGATTTAAGACCATTGAAGATATAATGAATGTACCGGGTATAGGAGAGAAAAAATTCGAACAAATCAAAGATTTAATTGAAGTGCGTTGAGGAGGGACTATTTTGAAGATTTTAATTGTTGATGATGAAAAATTATTGGTAAAAGGGATTAAATTTAACTTTGAGCAAGATGGCTACCAGGTAGAAGTAGCTTACGATGGTGAAGAAGCTATTAAGCTTGCAAAAGATAAAAGTATAGATATTATTATACTGGATTTAATGTTGCCTAAGGTTGACGGACTTACAGTATGCCAGAAGATCCGGGAGTTTTCCAATGTTCCTATCATCATGCTGACTGCGAAGAATGAAGACATTGATAAAATTCTTGGATTGGAATATGGTGCTGATGATTATCTTACCAAACCCTTTAATATTTTAGAATTGAAGGCAAGGGTAAAAGCAATTTTAAGAAGGGTGACATCATCCGGGCATGAACCACGCAAGGGTAATTTATCCAAAGGGGATATTGAACTGGATTACAATTCGAGAAAGGTAAAAATAAAAGGCAGGGAAATTGAATTGACTGCGAAGGAGTTTGACCTGATTGACCTTTTTGCTTCTAATCCGGGAAGAGTCTACAGCAGGGAGAACCTGCTGGATATCATCTGGGGTTATGATTATCCGGGTGATATAAGGACTGTGGATGTTCATGTTAGGCGGTTAAGAGAGAAAATCGAGCCCAACCCGGCTGAACCTGATTATATATTAACAAAATGGGGAGTTGGTTATTATTTTAAAGAAATCCAGTAACCGGTTCTTCAGTATCAGGTGGAGGGTGGTTATAACCTATTTTCTTATTATTCTGTTGACATTATTTTTAATAGATATTTATATACAGGATTCTTTAGAAGAATACTCTTTTAATCAAAGAGGTGTAGAATTGCTTACCAGGGCAAATGTAGTTGCAAATATCACCTCACAGTATATCGAATACAGCGACGAATTGATTAAGCAGACCATCAAGCAATTAGAAATTGATAAAAATATCCGGGTTATCGTAACGGATAAAGAAGCCAAAGTTTTATTTGATACGGCTGAAGCAAACAACCTGAAAGGCAAGGTGCTTTTAAAAGAGGAAGTGGTAAAGGCACTGAAAGGCAATGATGTGCAAACTCATTTTGAAGAAGAAACCGGATGGGTCATTAATGCAGCAGTACCAATTGTTAAGGAAAAAGAAACGAGAGGTGTAGTGTATCTATCTACCTCTGCACAAAATATTGTTGACTTTTTAAAAGATTTCAGAAAAAAACTATACGGCATTACCTTAGTTGTAAGTTTGCTCATCGGGTTATTAAGTTTTTTTCTTGCAGGAGTTATAACGGGTCCTGTAGAAGAATTGACTGCTGCAATCAGGGATATGTCTGATGGAAAGCTAAATCGAAAGGTTGAAATAAGAGGAAATGATGAAATTGCTCAATTGGGAACAGCTTTTAATAAAATGATCGAACGTTTAAATCAGGTGGAAGAAAAAAGGCACCAATTTGTATCCGATGCCTCCCATGAACTTAAAACACCCCTGAGTTCGATTAAAGTGTTAGCAGAGTCCCTTATGCATATGCAGCAATTGGAGATGCCGATTATAAAAGAGTTTTTGAGCGATATCAATAACGAGATCAACCGTTTATCAAGAATTATTGATAAACTCCTTATGCTTACCAGGATGGATATCTTTGAAAATGAATTGGAAATGAAAAATGTCAACATGAAGGCGCTTTTGCAGGGAATAGTAAAAAGCTTATCTCCTTTGGCCGGGAAAAAGGGTATAGAATTAAGATTAAAAGCTAATGAAGATATTTTTGTACTGGTTGATGAAGATAAAATATGGGAGGCAATTTTTAATATTGTTGACAACAGTATTAAGTATACTCCGGAAGGAGGAAATGTAACAATAGACATTGATAAGTCTGAATACAGCGTTACTATCATTGTAGAAGATAATGGGATTGGCATTTCCGGTACTGAAATAAACAAAATCTTTGACAGGTTTTATAGAGTTGATAAGGCAAGAGCGAGGGAAACCGGCGGTACAGGGCTGGGGCTTTCAATCGCATTGGACGCTGTAAAGCTTCATGGAGGAGATATACAGGTAGAAAGCGAAGAAGGAAAGGGAAGTAGGTTTAAGATTACTATTCCTTATCGTGAAACTTAATATTTTCGTAACAATTAGTAATGTTTTTGTAAACTTTATCATATATACTTATTCAAGCTATAGTATGATTTTTTGGAGGTTTTTGTATGAAAAAAATATTTCTGGTCTCAGTATTACTTTTAATTATTGCTTTTATGTGGGGTTGCAGTATGGGTAGAGGTGATATAAAAAAATCAGCGGACATGCTTCAGGCAAAACCACAAAATAAACAAAAAATAAACTTGTATTTTACCGATAAGGAAAATAGTAAAATATTATCCGAGACCAGAGAAGTTGTTGTGGAAGATACAAAGAAATTGCCTAAAATCGCCATACAGGAATTACTAAAAGGGCCTGTAAGTTTAGAAATGAAAAAAGCCATTCCGGAAGGGACTAAGTTACTGGATATTAAGCAAGAGGGTACTTTAGTCACAGTTAATTTTTCGAAGGAATATTATAAATCGGGTGATATTGGCGAGATCGTTGCACGCTTTTCACTGGTGAATACATTATCTGATTTACCTAATATACAGAAGGTATTGATTTTAGTAGAAGGAAAAGAACTTATTGGTCCCAGCGGCAAACCTTTTGGACCTTTAGGTAAAGATGACGTAGTGTTTGAAGCCGCTCCTTCAGAAAAAGACAAAACTACATTGACGTTATACTTTGCCGGAAATGGCTGGGAGAATCTCGTACCTGAGAAGAGAGTAGTAGTGGTTAAAGATAACGAGCCTGTGGAGAAATATGTAATAGAAGAGCTTATTAAGGGGCCTAAGGATAAAAATCTTTTTGCTACGGTACCCGCACAAACGAAACTGCTTTCCATAGAAACAAAAGAGGGTATATGTTTTGTAAATTTGTCCAATGAGTTTAGGACAGAACACCCCGGGGGATCCGCAGGTGAAATTATGACGATTTATTCTATTGTTAATTCACTTACCGAGCTTGAACATATTAATAAAGTACAATTTTTAATAGAAGGACAAAAGATTGAAACCTTTAAAGGGCATATGGCATTAAAAGAGCCTGTTGAAAGAGATCCTGAAATTATCAAAAAGTAATTTTTATTGACAAATGTTAAAGTCAATGTTAAAATCATATTAATTTAATAAAGGTTAAATCTTATCAAGAGTGGCGGAGGGACTGGCCCAGTGAAGCCCGGCAACCGGCGTAAATCGCAGTGGTGCTAAATCCAGCAGGTTTTTACCTGAGAGATAAGAGGAATTAATAGAGAAAAATAATAAGCCTCCTGTCTCACAGGAGGTTTTAATTTTTGTTTTTTAAGGAGGCAGTAATATATGAGAAAAAGAAATCTAGGTTTTGATACGTTGCAAGTACATGCAGGGCAGGTGCCCGATTCTGCTACCGGCTCGAGGGCCGTACCCATCTATCAGACGACTGCATATATGTTTAGAGATTCTGAGCATGCTGCAAATCTTTTTGCATTAAAAGAAAACGGACACATATACACCAGATTTTCCAATCCAACGCAGGAAGTATTTGAAGCAAGAGTTGCAGCTTTAGAAGGTGGTGTTGGCGCCCTGGCAGTAGCTTCCGGCCATGCTGCTGTTGTATTGGCTATCCTTAATATAGCAGGAGCAGGAGATGAAATAGTTTCCGCAAGCACATTATATGGTGGTACCTTCAACTTATTTACGCACTCTTTTCCGAAACTGGGGATCAATGTGAAACTTGTGAATCCTGATGACCCGGAGAACTTTCGTAATGCTACTACAGAAAAAACCAAGGCCTATTTTGTTGAAACGATAGGAAACCCGACCATTAATGTTGCCGACCTGGAAGCAATAGCTAATATTGCTCATGAGAATGGAGTACCACTCATCGTTGACAGTACTTTTACAACTCCATATTTGTGCAGACCGTTTGACTTTGGTGCTGATATAGTGATACATTCTGCTACCAAATTCATAGGCGGGCACGGTACTTCTATGGGAGGAATTATTGTAGACAGCGGGAAGTTTAACTGGGATAACGGAAAGTTCCCTGGATTATCTGAACCCGACCCCAGCTATCACGGTGTCAATTACGTAAAAGATATTGGTGCGGCTGCTTTTATTATCAAGGCCCGCGTTCAACTATTAAGAGATTATGGGCCGGCGGTTTCTCCGTTTAACTCTTTTCTATTCCTTCAAGGTTTGGAGACGCTTTCACTTAGAATGCAAAAGCACTGTTCCAATGCACTGGCGATAGCACGGTATTTGGAGAACCATCCAAAAGTAGGCTGGGTCAATTATCCCGGTTTGGAAACCAACAAATACTACCATCTGGCACAAAAGTATCTGCCGAAGGGACAGGGAGCAATATTTACTTTTGGTCTTGAAGGCGGGGTCGAGGCAGGAAAAAAATTTATCGATAGCCTGGAAATTTTTTCACATCTTGCCAATGTCGGAGATGCAAAATCCCTGGTGATTCATCCTGCAAGTACCACGCATTCCCAGCTTTCAGAAGAAGGGTTAAAAGCTGCAGGGGTCAGTCCGGATATGGTAAGGTTATCTATTGGAATAGAAGATGCAGAGGATTTAATATTCGATTTGGAACAGGCAATTGACAAAGCGACTAAATAATTTCAGGCATGAGGGGGAAACTAGTAGTGAGTAATACTGCAAGCAGCTATAAACAGTTTTATACCTTTGCAGAAAATGAAGATTTTATTTTAGAATGTGGTAAAAAGTTTGGCCCTATTACTGTTGCCTATGAGATATTTGGTGAGATGAATCAGGATAAAACGAATGTTGTATTAATAACTCATGCATTAACAGGGGATTCCCATGTTACACGGCATGACCCTTACGATCCTAAAGAGGGGTGGTGGGAAAAATTTGTTGGAAAAGGTTTGATGTTTGATACCTCCAAATATTGCTTTATTTGTTCCAATGTGTTAGGGGGATGCCAGGGTACTACCGGTCCGTCTTCTGTAAATCCTAAAACAGGAAAAAGGTATGGGATGGATTTCCCTATTATTACTATAAAAGATATGGTGAATGTTCAAAAAAGGTTACTGGACTACCTGGGAGTCAGTCATCTGGTATCAGTAGTGGGCGGTTCTGTGGGGGGAATGCAGGCACTGGAATGGGCAGTACAGTACCCTGAAATGGTAGGCAGTATTATTGTTATGGCAGCACCAAAGAGCCTGAACCCACAAGCTATTGCATTTAATGAGGTACAGAGAAAAGCAATCACCCTTGACCCTTACTGGAATAATGGAGATTACTATGACAACAAGAATCAGCCCGAATCAGGGCTTTCCCTGGCCAGAATGGTTGGTATGATTACATACCAGAGTGACGAATCTATGTTAAAAAAGTTTGGAAGAAGAGCCAGAGAAGGAAATAATCTCTTCGAAAGCTTTAATAACGAATTTGAAGTAGAGAGCTATCTCCACTACCAGGGAAAAAAACTGGTACAAAGATTTGATGCCAACAGCTACCTTTATCTTACCAGGGCAATGGATTTATTTGAATTGGGGAGAGACTTTGGCGGCATAGACAATGCTTTAAAGGCCTTTAAGGGAAAAGCATTGGTAATAGGAATAAGTTCTGATATTCTTTTCCCTGTATGTCAACAGAAGGAGCTTGTGCAGGATATGAAGAGGAATAATATTGATGTGGAGTATAAAGAAATAAAGTCACCCTTTGGTCATGATGGATTTTTAATTGAATCAGGGAAAATGGAGCCCATTATTAGAAATTTCTTTGCTAAATTATGACATATTTGAGGTATGAAATTTAAAATATCAAAACGAAATCTAACAATAGAATTAGTGGACAGTGGAAAGTGAGCAGTATAAACATTTTCAGTGGATTATACTCTCCACTCCTCTAGAATTAAACTTGAATCAAGCAACGAAGAAGGAATACACCTATATAACAAAGAACGTGCATATAAATATAAATAGGGCAAGCCCACAGGTTTGCCCTCATATAAAAGCATATTAGCGTTTTTGCCCTGTATTATATTGATCTATGTATTTAAGCACATTTCTTACATAATTTTGAGTCTCGGTATAAGGTGGAATGCCACCATATTTGATTACACTATTAGGTCCTGCATTGTAAGCAGCTAATGCTAATTTTATGTCACCATTAAATTGATCTAGTTTCTCTCTTAGGTATTTAGTTCCACCATGAATATTTTCGGATACATTCCAAGGATTTTTTATACCGAGTACTTTAGCGGTACCGGGCATTAATTGCATTAATCCTTGAGCCCCCTTTGGCGAGAGAGCGTTTGCGTCAAATCCAGACTCAGCTGCTATAACAGCTTTAATGACATTAGGGTGTATATTATACTTTTGTCCTGCTTCATATACAGCCTTTTCAATAGAAGACATGAGCTGAGATTTATCTGCTGGTTGATTATCCAAAGCAGTATCATTTTTGCCCATCGCAGTATCAAGCATTTCCTGAAATGGCACAGGACTTTCTTTTACAGGAATTTTAAGCGGAGTCCGAGCTTGTATACTATCTAATTTTTCTTTAAATATATCACTAACCCTTATATTCATCATATCACCCGGTAAGTTTTATAAGTTAAATATATTATATTCCATATAAGAGGTAAAATCAATTAAAAAAATACGCAATGATAGCATAGTTAAAAAATTATTCCATATCAACTATGGAAAAATCACTGAAACTGAATTCACCAGTATTGATGCTTCTTCTACGTTTTGGTTTTTTTAAAAAAAAGTTATAACTATATTTTTTGCATGCGTAACTCCCGGAGACAACACCATGTATTGGACATAATATATCATTCGTAAGGGGTATGCGTCTCCCACGTTTGCAATTACAACACATAGGTATTTGATCTTTAGCTTTCATTGAAATCCCCTCTTCTTTGGTATGGTTTACTTAATTATTATAACATAAGAGTTCAAAAAATGGAAGTATTTAGGAATAAAATCTTTATTTTATTTAGCAATTTTATATGGATGTTTTTATTTTTCTGGTATAATTATTGTAGAAATAGTTCATGGTTTACAGTTAATAATTCATAGTGATATACTATGCTTCTACAAACTACCAACCACGAACTACGAACTATAAAAAAGTTGGTGATAGATATGATATTTTCTAAAAGAATGGAAGGACTTGCGTCTGCTATATTTGCCCACTTGGATAATAAAAAGAATGAATTATTATCCCAGGGTAGAGAAGTGATTAATTTTAGTATTGGGACTCCTGATATTCCGCCCGCACCTCATATTATTAAAACGATGCAGGAAGCGGTAGGGGACCCGGGGAATTACATATATGCGGTTAAGGACAAACCTGAATTGATAGAAACGGTTATTGAATGGTATGGTAGAAGATTTGGTGTACAGTTACAACCGGATGAAATAACATCCCTTATGGGGTCGCAGGAAGGTTTGGGGCATATAGCACTAACTTTAGCTGACCCGGGAGACGTTGTAATGGTTCCTGATCCTGGCTATCCTATTTTTAGCGTAGGTCCTTCCATTGCATGTGCAAAGCTGCATAAAATGCCGTTATTAAGAGAGAATGACTTTCTTATTGATGTAGATGCAATAGATAGTACTACGGCCCACAATGCTAAGATGATGATCGTTTCTTATCCTAATAACCCGGTTACTGCTGTTGCACCACCGGAGTTTTATGAAAAGCTGGTATGGTTTGCAAAAAAATATGATATTGTAGTGGTTCATGATAATGCCTATTGTGAACTTACTTTTGATGGAATAAAGGGGGGCAGTTTCCTGAGTATTCCCGGAGCAAAGGATATTGGCGTGGAATTTAATTCGTTGTCTAAAACCTATAACATCCCCGGTTGTAGGATATCTTTTGCGATGGGTAATAATAAAGTAATAGAACAATTAAAAATATTAAAATCTCATCTGGACTACGGAATTTTCCTGCCGGTGCAGGAGGTAGCTATTGCTGCATTGCAAGGCCCGCAAACTTATGTACAGGAAACTGTTCAGACCTACCAAAGGAGAAGGGATATACTTGTTGAGGGCCTAAAAGAAATAGGGTGGATGATTGATAAGCCTCAGGCAACTATGTTTGTATGGGCGCCTATTCCCAGGCAATATTCATCTTCGGTAGAATTTACCTTTGATTTGCTGGACAAGACAGGCGTAATCGTAGTTCCAGGCAGCAGCTTTGGTGAAAGAGGAGAAGGATATGTGCGTCTTGCGCTTGTTCAATCGGAGCAGAAAATTTTAAGGGCAGTTAAGTTGATTAAAGAAAGTGGAATCATTTAGAATGTAAAGTTAAAACTGATTAAGTTATACAAAAAATGCAGACTATCACTAGTCTGCATTTATGTTTCCAGGCTTAACCATCTTTTCAATGAAGTATTTGTGAAAACTGAGGTCATTGGTTAGTTCGGGATGAAAGGAAGTTGCCAGCATATTGTTCTGCTTGCATGCAACAATTTTATCATCTACTTTAGCCAGCACCTTAACGTCGTTCCATGCTTCTTCAACATAGGGGGCACGAATAAATACCAGCGGAATCTCAGCCTCTGAAATTTCTGGTATATTAAGCGTAGTCCGAAAACTGTCCAACTGGCTTCCGTAAGCATTACGACGAACCTGTATATCCATAGCATTCAAAAAAGTTCTGTCATGGTTACTAATCTTTTTCGCCAAAAGAATCATTCCAGCACAGGTCCCCCATACCGGCATACCTTTTCTGATCCTTTCCGCCAATACATCCATCAAATTAAAATCATCAAGCAGTTTCCCTATGGCGGTACTTTCACCACCGGGCATAATCAGTGCTTCTACAGAGTCGAGTTCCGGTTTCGTCTTTACTACTACAGGCTGCACATTATCAAACTGATGTAACATTGTTATATGTTCAGCTACAGCACCCTGAAGCCCTAATACACCTATTTTTATCATGTTAACCTCCACTGCAGATCAGTCCGTTTTTACCATCCACGTTCGGCATATAGATTTTCTTTGGCAATCTGGCTGATTTCCAAACTATACATAGCTTCTCCAAGGTCTTCTGAAACTTCTGCCAGCACTTTAGGATCGTTGTAATAAGTGGTAGCCTTGACGATGGCCCTTGCCCTTTTTTCCGGGTCGCTTGATTTAAATATTCCTGAGCCTACAAAAACACCGTCACTGCCTAACTGCATCATAAGTGCCGCATCAGCAGGAGTAGCGATTCCACCTGCTGCAAAATTTACTACCGGAAGCTTTCCATGTTCGGCAACCCATACTACTAAGTCATAGGGAGCACCCATTTCTTTTGCAGCAGTCATTAATTCTTCTTTAGGCATATTCTGCAGCTTGCGGATTTCGCTCATCATGGTCCTCATATGGCGGACAGCTTCCACTACATTGCCGGTACCTGCTTCACCCTTGGTCCTAATCATGGAAGCACCTTCACCGATTCTTCTCAATGCTTCTCCGAGATTTCTTGCTCCACATACGAAAGGAATTTTAAAATCATGTTTATTAATATGGAACATCTCATCTGCAGGAGTAAGTACTTCACTTTCATCTATGTAATCAATACCCAGAGCTTCAAGAATTTGAGCCTCAACAAAATGGCCAATTCTTACTTTAGCCATTACAGGGATTGAAACAGCCGCTTTAATTTCCTTAATCAATTTTGGGTCGGACATTCTTGCCACCCCGCCCTGTTTTCGAATATCGGCAGGAACCCTCTCTAAAGCCATAACGGCTACGGCACCGGCTTTTTCAGCAATTTGTGCTTGTTCGGCATTTACAACATCCATAATAACGCCGCCTTTTAACATCTGGGCGAGATTTTTGTTTAATTCATATCTTTCATTCATATTCAACATCCTTTCTTAAAATTAATATTTATGTTTATATCGATAACCAATATTAAAGTTAAAAATAAATTAATGTAGTTATCGATGAAATTAACCAACTTTAATATCTATATATTTACTGATAATGATTTTACATGGCAGATAAAGTCAATAAGTTAACAGTTCACAGTTCACGGTTCACAGTTCACGGTAAAAGCTATTAAATCGTTTACTACTGTGAACTGTTAACTGTGAACTATATAAATATTTATTTTTAAAGTTGGTTAATTATAAAATACCCTAATTCTTTTAAGTTATTTGTTGAGTTGAGTATTATTTAAAAACGAAGTATTTACAGGCAAAGCTTGTTTTGGTATAATAACTGTATCGATACAATGTTTGGCAAACTGCTTTATTAACTTCAATTATTACATACAATTGGTATTGTGTCAATACAATTCTGGAGGAATAGAATATGCGGGAAATTGCATCGATACAATTGGATAGGAGTAATAGTGTTCCATTATATATTCAACTATTTGAACATTTAAAAAAATTAATTGTTAAGGGGAATATAGCTAAAGGTTCAAGGCTTCCTGCAATAAGAAAACTGGCAGAACAGCTGGAGGTAAATACAGTTACTGTCGTCAATGCCTATAAGCTCTTAGAACAGAATGGTTATGTGTATTCAAAAACGGGAAGTGGGGTTTATGTTGCTCCGGTAAGATATATAGCAGTACAGCCGACGGATATGGAAATTCAGGTAAAAGAAGATACCTTTTTTGAAGAAGAAGACATTCAACTAATGAGCAGGGGACAAATTACACTCTCAGAAAACAGTATTAATTTTGCCAGTGCAACTCCTACTCCGGACCTTTTCCCTGTTGAAGATTTTAAGAAGGTTCTAATTGAAGTTTTAGACCGCGATAAAGGACAGGCATTCGGTTATCATGAAAGTAACGGTTATAAGTCTTTGAGACATTCTATCTCTCAATTTCTTAATATGAACTATTCTATTAAAGCCCACCAGGATGATATTCAAATTATTTCAGGAGCGCAGCAGGGAATAGATGTTATTGCAAAAGCTTTAATTAATCACGGAGATTATGTTTTAGTAGAAAATCCAACCTATACGGGTGCGATTGCAGTATTTAAATCAAGAGGTGCGAAGATTGTGGGAGTACCTATAGAGCACGACGGCATAAATATAAGTGTGCTTGAAAAGTATATTAAGCTCTATCGGCCTAAGTTAATTTATACCATGCCAAATTATCAGAATCCTACAACTTTCTGCTACTCCAGGGAAAAGAAGCAATATTTGCTAGACCTGGCTTATCGCAATAATTTTTTTATAATCGAGGATGATTTCTTGACTGACTTAAACTTTACAGAAGACAGCACGCCGCATACGCTAAAGTCACTGGATAAATATGATAGAGTTTTATATATTAAGAGTTTCTCCAAGGTTCTTATGCCCGGCTTACGTATAGGTTTTCTAATTGCACCTTCAGAAGTTTTTAAGGACATCCTGCAAGCCAAACATACTACCGATATATCTTCCTCGGGATTGATCCAGAGGGCATTTGACCTATATCTGCAAAAAGGAATTTGGGGAAGGCATCTTGATTACATGAAGGAAATATACAAAGACAGATATAAAAAAATACTTGGGGAAATTGCTGCATTAAGAGATTTGGGTGCAAGCATCTATGAACCTAATGGTGGTTTAAACCTGTGGCTGACTTTACCGGAAGGTGTTTCAGGGATTCAGTTGTATTATGGGTGTGCTAAACGGGATGTTTTGATCATTCCTGGAAAAATATTTTATACGAGTAATGCAGCTGATACTGATAGAAATATAAGAATAAGCTTTGCGGCAGTTTATCCTGAACAAATTGAAAAAGGGATAGAAATAGTGTATAATTGTATAAATAAGTTACTAAACAAGACGGGAGAGCGTACTACTTATTATAGTCCGTTGATATGAAAATAGTGAGGAGTGAACAGTGGGGAGTAAAACAAAAACCGCTGTCGAAGCCCTGACCAATCAAGCATATTTTTATCATTATTTGTGCCGGGTGTGCCCGGTGTGGCGGTTGATATTAATTTTTAAGTATAATTATCTTGTTTAGAATGATAAGTGAGGTAATAACATAATGAAAATAAGATTAGCAGCACCCATCACAAAAGATAGTATCGTTGATGGTCCGGGAATCCGGGCTGTGATATGGACCCAGGGGTGTCCACACCGGTGCAAGGGGTGTCATAACCCGCAAACACACAGCTTTGATGCAGGAATTGAGGCGGACGTCAACGATATCATAGCACAGATTTCCAGACTGAAGCTTCATAAAGGCATCACTTTTTCTGGAGGGGAACCTCTTGAACAGGCAGCCGCCTGCAGTGAAATTGCAAAAAGAGTTAAAGAAATGGGCATGAATACATGGCTTTACACCGGGTATATTTTTGAAGATATTCTCAGTGAATGTCAGGCGACCCGCCCGGAGTGGGGAGAATTGATAAAATATATTGATGTCATGGTGGATGGCCCATTTATAGAACAAATGAAGAATCTATTGTTAAAATTCCGTGGTTCAGAGAATCAGAGAGTAATTGATGTGCAGAAGAGTTTAATTGAGGGAAAAATCATATTAATTGAAGATAAATAAGCTTGATTTTTTAATAATAAGTGTATATAATATATTTTCGTAATTAACTGCAATCAAGTGCTGGTATGGCTCAGTCGGCAGAGCAGATCACTCGTAATGATCAGGTCGCCGGTTCGATTCCGGCTACCAGCTCCAGATGAATGCCGCTACCCATAAGGGATAGCGGTTATTTTTATGAAAATTATTAAGTAAACATAACGACAAAGAATCACAGGGATGGCAGGACGAAAGAACATGGAGATACGATTTTTTAGCCATCTTAAAGGGAGTTGTCACACGATCTGGCGGGTCTTGCGATTAGGGTAATCGATGATATTGTTAAGGAAAAGTTTGAAATAATAAAAGAAGCTGATATACTTTTCAAAGAAGAAATAGCTACGGCAGGATTGCAACGAGATTTACATTAGTACTTTGCCGTAATGACCGGTATGAAGAGTGTAGGGGATATGAGAGGAGTAATAAAAAAATTCCAGTTTATGCTGGAATTTTTTTATTTTAGTGCGCCCGGCATGGGCGATAACTAGGCGGTGAAAGTCCGCTGTGGGCTTGGTAGTGGGAACCACTAGCTGAACCGCAAGGGTGTCCATCGCGAGGTGGAATCTGAAGGAAGTGGTAGGCAAAATCTCGGTCTGATGAACAAAAACCAGATAAGAGGCTGAATTGGGGCGGACGAGTTTGCTAAACAAAACGAAGTCCAACACTACCCGAACTCCATACAGTAAATCTGGCAGATAGACGAGATGAAGGTTATCGTTCTTACCCGGGGAGGTCTCAAGGACGAGTCATTAAAGTGAACTCCGAAATGACAACCCATACAGTGATGTATGGCTGAACCTTGAGAAGTCAGCAGAGGTCATAGTACTTATCTAGTCATGAATAGATAAGGAAGGACCGAACATTAGGAGGTTTTGGAAATCTTATGAACTCGAAAGATATGCAAAGACTGCAGACAACTCAACAAAGAGGCTATCCGCTCAATCAAGAAATGGAATTTCAAGAGACAGCGGAAGTGCATAGTATATCATCGGCGTCAAAAGATAGAAGAAACAATGTACAAAGATACACCAGTAATCTGCTTGAAATGATACTAGACCGAGAAAACATGAAAGAAGCATACAAGCGAGTAGTTGCAAATAAAGGAAGCCATGGAGTCGATGGGATGGAAGTAGATGAACTTCTACCGTATCTCAAAGAAAACTGGCCGACCATAAAGCAACAATTACTGGAAGGAAAGTATAAACCACAACCAGTGCTGAGAGTAGAAATACCAAAACCAGATGGAGGAACAAGACTACTAGGAATACCTACAGTACTAGACAGACTAATACAACAAGCAATAGCCCAAATACTAAGTGGAATATACGACCATACATTCTCGGAAAATAGCTATGGATTCAGACCAGGACGCAGTGCAAAAGATGCAGTAACAGCCGCAGAAGTATATATAAACGAAGGATGCACATGGGTAGTAGATATAGACTTAGAAAAGTTCTTTGACAGAGTAAACCACGACATACTGATGACTAAATTAGAAAAGCGGATAGGAGACAAAAGAGTACTGAAGCTGATACGAAGATACTTAGAATCAGGAGTAATGATAAATGGAATCAAAGTAGCAACAGAAGAAGGGACACCACAAGGAGGGCCATTAAGTCCGCTATTAGCAAACATAATGTTAGATGAACTAGACAAAGAACTAGAAAGAAGAGGGCATAAATTCTGTCGGTATGCAGATGATTGCAACATATACGTAAAAAGCAGGTCAGCAGGAAACAGAGTAATGAAAAGCATAAAGAAATTCATAGAAACCAAATTAAAACTAAAAGTCAATGAAGCAAAAAGTGCTGTAGATAGACCATGGAAAAGAAAGTTCTTAGGATTCTCGTTTTACACAAAAGAAAACGAAGTAAGAATAAGAATCCATGAAAAATCCATCAAAAGGCTTAAGGAAAAAGTAAGAGAAATAACCAATCGAAACAAGGGAATAAGTATGGAATATAGAATACGTAGATTGAATCAGATAACGACAGGATGGGTTAACTACTTTGGATTAGCAGATGCGAAAAGAATAATGAAAGCCCTTGACGAATGGATAAGGCGTAGACTAAGAGCATGTATATGGAAACAATGGAAGAAGATAAAAACAAAATACGATAATCTAGTAAAATTAGGATTAGAAAAACAGAAAGCCTGGATATACGCTAATACGAGAAAAGGCTACTGGAGAATATCCAATAGCCAAATACTCAATATGACTCTTACAAATAAATACTTCGAAGACATAGGTTACAAGAGTTTATCAAAGAGGTATCTAATTGTACATTAAATCTTAATGAACCGCCGTATACCGAACGGTACGTACGGTGGTGTGAGAGGACGCTGAATAAAATAATTATTCAGCTTCTACTCGATTTTTTGCAGGATTTTTTAAATATATGACGAATATATTATTACAGATTTTAAATTTTAAATCTAAAACTTTAGTAAAGTAAAGCAAAAAGGTATTTGGACTGTAAAGGGGGCGATACAGGTTGGATACAATGCATTACCAGACCCAAACATTAGTAGAAGTTGCATATAAGGCGTTAAAAAAAGACATTACAGAAAGGACGCTTATACCTGGAAAAAAAATCGTTCTCAGGGAATTAAGCGAGCGGTATGGAATAAGTGAAACGCCTATTAAGCAGGCTTTAAACAGGCTTATAACTGAAGGACTGGTGGAAAGTATTCCTAGAAAGGGAATGAAAGTAAAAAGTATTAAGTGGGAAGAAATTGAGGAATTATTGGATATAAGGTTTATGATTGAAACGTATTATATAAAGCAGGCAATACAGATTTTTAAAAAGGATTCTGATATCAAAGAAAAATTTTTAAAAAACCTGACTGAACATAAGCAGATTATAGAAAATGTAGCGGATGTAAATGACTATTTTCAAAATTATTATTTAGATCAGGAATTTCATCAACTGTTTATCAAATGCTCTGGAAATAAGAAAATTTTGCAAATATATAATAACCTAGGGACGCATACCTATGCTTACTATGTTTATGGTAGGCAGGATAGGGCGGGAATGATAGCAGGGGTTAAAGAACACGAGGCAATATATAATGCTTTAGTAGCCCAAGATGAAGCTGAACTTCGTAAATGTATCGAGATACATATGATAAATGCTAAAAATAATATTTACACGATGTTCCAAAGCGTAAAGGGTAATTGAGTTTATTCAATTTAACCAACTATAGAAGGAGAAGATAGCGATGAAAAACAGATATTTAACTGCCAAGTCTCCAAACGGCATTAGTGCGCAGGAGATAGAACAGAATATCAGTGAGTATTTGGGTAATTATTCAGGTATCAAAAACATATTAATCTTGCCGCCGGATATTTCAAGGCTTAACTCTTATGCCGGAGATATAGTAAATATGCTTTATAAGTACTTTAAAGATGTAAACATAGATATTATGCCGGCTCTTGGAACCCACACACCCATGACTGATGGCGAGATAACAAAAATGTTTGGTGCTATACCCCGTGACAGATTTGTTGCTCATAATTGGAGAAATGATACAGTTAAAGTTGGTGAAGTTCCGGCAGATTATGTAAAAGAAATTTCAGACGGCTACATGGATAATAGTATTGACGTTGAAGTGAACAAAAGACTTCTTGATAAAAAGTATGATCTTATCATATCGATAGGTCAGGTGGTTCCTCATGAGATTGCCGGATTTGCAAGCTATACGAAAAATATCATGGTAGGCTGCGGTGGCAGCAAAATGATAAATCAAAGTCATTATTTAGGCGCTTTGTACGGAATGGAGCGGATTATGGGTAGAGCGGATACGCCTGTAAGGAAGCTTTACAACTATGGAGTGAATAATTTCCTATCTCATATTCCTCTTATATATATTTTGACTGTTACGACTATAGATAAATCCGGACTTAAGGTTGAGGCTGTTTCCATCGGAACGGGTGATGAACTGTTTTTTCAAACAGCAAAAGTCAGTCATGAAAAAAATCTGAACTTTTTAGATAAGCCTATCCAAAAAGCGGTTGTATATCTTGACCCAGAAGAATTTAAAACTACATGGATAGGCAACAAATCGATCTATAGAACCCGTATGGCGATAGCTGACGGCGGTGAGTTAATAGTTATAGCTCCAGCTCTTCACGCTTGTGGAGAGGATTTGGAGAATGACAGACTGATTAAAAAATATGGATATATCTGCCGTGATGAGGTTTTAGATGCCGTCCGCAATAATGAGGATTTGAGAAACAATCTTTCTGTTGCTGCGCACTTGATACACGGCTCCAGCGAAGGGCGATTTAAGATTACTTACGCTCCTGGGAAAATGACAAAAGAACAGGTACTATCAATAAAATATGATTATATGCCTATAGAAGATGCTCTTAAAATGTATGACATAAACAGCTTAAAGGATGGATTTAATACTGTAAACGGTGAAGAAATATTTTATGTAAGCAATCCAGCGCTTGGCCTTTGGACTACTAGGAGCAGGTTTGATATAGGGTGAGGGGAGTTTGATTAAATGCTTATTTTAGTATTAGAGGCATCCACAGCATCGGCTAAAGCTATGCTTTATAAAAGTGGAGAAGGGATAATTGGAATACTGCAAAAAAATTATTCTTCCGACGCGGGTGATACGGTAACGTTTGACGCCGATAAAATAATGGCGGAAACTATGTTGGCAGGTAAACAGCTGCTGGAGCAGAAAGGTATAAATCATGTGGATATGGTAGCTACCTGCAGTATATGGAGCCATAGTCTTCTGATGCTTGATAGAAACAGAAAGCCTATATCACGGTTGAGTACATGGGCCGATACAAAAGCATCATTAACTACTGAAAAGTACAGGAAAGATATCCAGCTTTTTACTTCGCTTTATAAGCGCACAGGCTGTCCCATTCATGTAACATATACTCTTTGGAAATATATGTATGAGAAGGAAAGCGGTAATGTGAAAGATGTTTCCTTCATAGCGTCCATGCCGGAGTATTTATTTTTGAAGCTTACGGGTGAGTTTGCTGTTTCAAAAAGTACCACCTCAGCCGGTGGTTTCTTAAACATTCATACTCTCAATTGGGATGAGGAAGCTTTAAAGCTCGCCGGCATCGATGATACAATGCTGCCAAAGCTGGTCGATTCTGAATATACTGCAACTTTAACAAAAGAAGCAGCTGGTATTTTAGGACTTAAAGAAGGCATACCGGTACTTATAACTGGTGCCGATGGATGTATGAACCAGATAGCGGCAGGTGCCTTTAGTGATAATATTATGACACTTTCGGTGGGAACCAGTGCAGCCATGAGAATTTCAACGGAAAAGCCGGTGCTTGCCAACTATCCGTCCACGTGGTGTTACGTGGGAGTTGAAAATATGTGGATTGCCGGCAGTGCCACGGCTGGTGCAGGCAACTGCGTGGATTGGATGGGTAAAAAAGTCCTTGGCTTTAATGGAGGTATCACCCTAAAAGAATTGGACAAGGGAGCGGAAGAGGCTTTGTTAAAAGGAAATGCCCCAATTTTTCTTCCTTTTTTGGCAGGGGAACGTTGCCCAGGATGGGATGATACTAAAAGTGGCATGATGTGCGAAATGAGAATAAATAATGATATTTATGATCTTTATTATGCTACCCTTGAAGGAGTACTTTTCAATTTAAAGCATTGCTATGATATTACTGTTCCCATAGTAGGGCAGCCGCCAAAGTTCATAAGTATTTCTGGCGGAATAGAAAAGTCGCCGTTCTGGCTTTCTATGGCAGCTTCTATTTTTGGATTACCGGTTTATGTAGATGGTCTTTTGCATGCATCATTGCTAGGTACTGCCTACATGGGCCTTAAAGCAGCTGGAGAGATAGCTTCTGTTAAAGATATAAAGCCTTTAATGAAGAATAGATGTGAGCCAGATTGCAGTAAAAAAGAATTTTATACAGAAAGGTTTGAAAAGTATTTAAAATACTATAGACAACAGATTAAGGAGTAAAGTCCATGAATTATGACCAATAAGTGAATATCAAGCAGTAACCATGTGGATATTTAAATAAAGATTTTCCAAAAAATTGTGGAATAGGAGTGAAATAGAAACGATGTCATATAAAATACTAATTACCCCCCGCTCCTTCGGGAAAAATAATTCAAAGCCTATTGATATGTTAAAAGAGAAGGGCTATGAAATAATAATGAATCCCTATGGCAGAATCATGACACAAGATGAAATGATTAATGAAATAAAAGATGTAGATGGAGTCATAGTTGGAGTAGACCCTCTTAACAGCGATGTGTTGAAATACGCAAGAAAGCTAAAGGTTATATCTAAATATGGGGTAGGTACAGATAACATAGATTTACAGTATGCAAAAGCAAATGGAATATCCGTGACAAAGACTATAGGGGCAAATAGTGACGCTGTTGCTGACTATGCACTAGCATTAATGCTTGGGGTAGCAAGAAGGATACTAGTGATTGACCGGGAATGCAGAAATTTGAATTGGAATAAGATTACTACCGTTGATATGTGGAGTAAAACACTAGGCCTTATTGGATTGGGAAGTATCGGAAAAGGAGTTGCTAAAAGAGCTTCCGGATTTAATATGAAAGTATTGGCGTATGATTTGTTTCAAGATACGGAGTATGCATATGCTAATGGTATTGAATATGTTTCTCTTGAAAGGCTATTGCGAGAAAGTGATTTTATCAGTCTGCATTTACCACTTACTAGTGAGACAAAAAACTTAATCAGTTACCAGCAATTCGAAATGATGAAAAAGACTGCGGTTCTTGTTAATACTGCAAGAGGCGGAATTGTTGATGAAGAAGCCTTACTTTGGGCATTAAAGCAAAATAGGATTTGGGGAGCAGGAATTGATGTTTTTGAAAAGGAGCCTCCGGAGAATGAGGAGTTTTTAAAACTGAACAATATAATAATAGGTTCTCACTGTTCTGCATCTACTTATGAAGCTATAGAGAATATGGGAATTATGGCGGTGGAAAATTTAATTAACAGTTTTGAGAATAAATCAGCATGACATTAGCTCTCCGCTTGCGCAGAGCTTTTCGATACTGTCAATGTTTTCTCTTTCAAGATAATTTGTGAGTCCGTCAATAATATTAAGTGGTGCATACGGATTTGAAAACAGTATACTGCCTATCTGAACCGCTTTTGCTCCTGCAATCAGCATTTCGGCGGCATCCTGCCAGCAGCTTATTCCGCCAAGCCCTATTACAGGGATTTTCACCGCATAATGAGCCGCCTGATATACCATTCTTAGTGCTATCGGAAATACAGCCGAGCCTGTAAGTCCGCCGAAATTAGCCTTTAAAGGCGGTTTTTTTATTTTCACATCAAACCGCATAGCAGGAACAGCGCCTATCAGTGAGATTGCATCAGCGCCGTTTGCCATTTCAGGTATATGTGTTAAATTAGGCGGATCTGACAAGCGCCAAAGGCAGAACCGCCTTTTTGCATATTCGGTGCGGCAAGATTTACTTCTATCATATCCACATCGCTGGCGGATGCTTTTTCTACTATTTTGCAAAGCTCATCAATATTTTCGCCTGCAACATTTGCAATAATGACAGTATCCTTAGTCTTTAAGCTTGGCAGTTCATGAGACAGAAACTTGTCTATGCCATCGTTTGGCATTCCGGTACTGCTTAAAACGCCGCTATAGCTTTCGGCAATGCGTGGTGTGGGGTTGCCGGGCTTTTCTTTTAAGGTCATACCGTTTACACAAATTCCGCCAAGCCTTGAAAGTGAATACATTTTCTCATACTCTCTGCCGTAACCAAATATACCAGAAGCCATAATAACAGGATTTTTAAACTCCACACCAGCGATAGTAACTCTTAAATCAGCCATTTAAAACACCACCCTTTCAGCCTCAAAAACTGGGCCGTCACAGCAGACACGTGTGTACTTTTCAGTGTTATCCGCACCATGCTTTGTTTTGCATACGCAAATGTGGCAAGCGCCCACTCCGCAGCCCATTTTTTCTTCAAGGGATACCTGACATTTGACTTTTGTTTTTGCGGTTATCTCGACAACTGCTTTGAGCATTTCATTAGGTCCGCAGGCATATACAATATCAAATTGAGTAGCCTTTAATAATTGCTCTAACATATCGATAGAATTGCCCTTTTCGCCGTAGCTGCCGTCATTGTTTCATAATTTAAAGGTAAATATTCATTTGCAAACTAATGGCGTGATTGTAATTTTGTGGCTCAGCCAACAATCACGTCCTTTTTTGCGTCCATTGTATTCATAGGTATATGGCTGTAATTTTAATAAGAAATAACTATTTTACAAATTGCTTTACCGGACTTATACTTTTAATGTATAGAATTTGTAATTCTAAATTAAAATAAATCATAAATAAAATCGGAGGAGAATTATTGTGTCGTATTGTTTAAGTTATGAACAGGTAGACGATATATTTTTACAGCTTAGAAAAAGCTATAAAATATATGCGCCTAAGCGTTTCCCCAAAAAAGGCAGATATTCCGATACCGACCTTGTAAGGTACGATGAAATAAAATCGGTATCTGAAATTGAGCTTGAACATAGGGGTGACTATTCACCTAAAGAGGTAATATATCCGATTAACCAAACACTTTTCTATTTTACAGAGGACGAATATCGTGAAAGTAAGGTTCATAATAAGGGAATTATTATATTTGCCCGTCCCTGTGATATAAACGGTATAAAACGTCTTGATAAGATATTCCTTGAAAACGGCGGACATGAGGACGTTTATTACAAACGCTTGCGTGAAAAGGTTAAATTTGTTCTGCTTGAGTGTGGCGGTGGTTGGGAATCATGCTTCTGCTGCTCTATGGGTGCAAACAAAACTGATGATTATCAGCTTGCGATGCGCTTTAATAAAGAAGCTGACAAAATACTCGTTGAGGTAAAGGACGAGAGCTTTGAAAACCTGTTTAATATCGGTAAAACATGTGAATTTACTCCGGAGTTTGTAACCGAAAATAAAACCACTGTTACTATCCCTGATATAACCCCTGAGCTTGTTCCTGAAATATATAAGCTTTCAATGTGGGACGAGTATAATTCACGTTGCGTTGGATGCGGTGCATGCAATGCGGTATGTATTACCTGCTCCTGCTTTAACACCACCGACACAACCTATACGCAAAACAGTAAAATCGGTGAACGCCGTCGCACATGGACAGGCTGTTTAAACGATAAGTTCACCACAGTTGCCGGTGGACATGCTTTCAGAGATAAAATAGGCGACCGTATGAGATTTAAAGCATTGCACAAGCTGTATGACTACAAGCAAAGATTTAAAACAGACGGTCACATGTGTGTTGGCTGTGGACGATGTGATGATGTATGCCCGCAATATATAGCTTTTTCACACACAATAAAAAAGTTGCATGATGCTGCCGAACAACTGAAAGACCAGCTAATTAAAGTCAAGAGTTTTTAAGAAAAATTTTGAGAAATTTTTTTAGACTCCTGACGTTAATCAAAGGCATGACAACAAGACCACCTAAGTGAAGTAGACATAAAATAGCTGGTCTGAAATAATAAGTTGCTCTTTGAAAACTGAACATCAAGTACAAGTACTATTAAGCTGCTGTATGCTTTGCTGCAAGATTCTTCGCATGCTCTTGGGGGCTACGTAGCTGATAAGGCTTTCTATCCCTCAGAACAGCAAAAATATAATTAACAAGCTTACGCATAACAGCTCCCAAAGCTACTTTTTTAGGTTTGCTCCGGCACTTCTGTTGATAAAACTCCAGTAACACAGGGTTGCAAGCTGTCTTATCCCTCTTGGTACGGATATTGGCAAGAGCAATTGTAAAAAGCACCCTGCGAAGCAGCCTTGAACCCCTCTTAGACATCTTGTTACGTGTACCGGTAAACTCTCCGGACTGCATGACAGAGGGGTCAATGCCGAAATAAGCAACCAGCTTGCCCGGCTTTTTAAAGGCCGAAAAGTCGCCAATCTCCGCAAGAATGGTGGCAGCAGACAGAAGGCCTATGCCGGGAATGCTCTGCAAGAGTTCAAGCGTCAATGCAAGTACAGGCATGTCCTTTGCCAGGTCCTCATCAATCAGCTTATGGATGGCTTTAAGGACTTTCTCCAGGTTTTCCTCCAGGGTTCTGATCATGGAGATGTACACACCGAGCATGGCAATATTTGAGGAATTGTGAATGCTCAAAGGTTCAAAATCTCTGGCCTTGGAGACCAAAAGCTCATACTTTTCAGTTGCCCATTTAAGGCTTTTGTGGGACTTTTCCTGAATCATTGAAATCAGCTTGTTCCTGTCAGCCTTAAGAATATGGGCAGGCGTAGGATACTCCTCCAGGACTGCAAGAGCAGCCTTTGAAAAGATGTTGGGGAATACATCCTTAAAGTTTAGCATGAGTTGGTCAACAATACCCGTAAACCTGTTTTTGTAGGCAGTAAGCTCGTCAGAGAGCTTGTAGTACTGGCGGCAAAGGCTCCTTAAGCATTCAATATCCTCATCGAGGATATTAGTAGTTTTAAGCTCCTGAAATCTGTAGAGCAATGCAATTTTCCGGGCATCCACTTTATCATTTTTCACTTTTCTAATTCCAATATTTTTGATAGAATCAGTCTGGATGGGGTTTGTTACTGAAACCTCAAATCCAGCTTTACAAAGTGAATGGAAAAGGATTTTGTGATAGTGCCCGGTGGATTCCATGACGACGAAAGGCCTTGAATCAAAGTCCTTTTCCGTTTTTTTCAGCAATTCAACGGCTCTTTCAACGTCGGTACTGGAATCATGGCGAATCTTCATGCGGGCAATTACTTCATTGGATGGAGAAAGAATCGCCATCTCACTGAAGAACTTGCCCACATCAATGCCTGCAATGGGTCTGAAATTCATTAAAAATGCCTCCTTTACAAGATTGATGGACTTAAAAGCCTCCATTCCTTCCCATGTAAGCAAACAACCTTGCATGTGACACGAGGAACCAGCTTATTAGCTGGCCTCAACCAGCCAAATCATGTAGACTTACCGGAATGGATAAATACTCTTTCACACGGGTAATCGGCCCGCTAAGGTCCGTCCCAGGAGGTGATACACACACCTTCCAAGTCCGGAAGATATTATACATGATTTTCAAGGTTCAGGCCAACAGGTGCTGGCATAATGGCTAAGATGTGAAGCCGTATGATGTGCTTGATGTTTAGAAAAGTATGAAGTTTGAAGTGTTATGTTAACAATGATTTTTAATGGGTCGAACAGTGGCTTCGGTCACTGATTTAATACAATATTAATTGTACAAGGAGATAATGAATAATGCGAAAAAGAGAAGCTTTAAAAGATAAATTAGCCTTTATATTCCTACTGGGGGCAGCAATAGTAATAATGTTTCCTTTTTTTTGGATGTTATCAACAGCCCTTAAACCTTCCAGTGAACTGTTTTTGAGACCACCTGCACTTTTTCCGAAAAATCCTGCATGGTCAAATTTTAAGACGGCTTTAAATATGGCTCCCTTTGGGAGATATTTTTTGAATAGTAGTATAGTTGCTAGTTCGGCAGTAATATTAACGGTATTTATTAACCTGTTGGCAGGATATACTTTTGCGAAACATAAATTTAAAGGTAGAAAAATATTATTCATATTGGTTGTGTCAACTTTGATGATACCTATGCAAATTATTATGGTCCCTAATTTTATAATTGTTTCAACTTTAGGTTGGTTAAATACCTATACAGGTTTGGTGGTACCAAGAGCTGCAGAAGCCTTTGGATTATTTCTCTCCAAACAGTTTATGGAAGATATACCTTATGAACTCATTGAAGCAGCAAGAATAGATGGTGAAAGTGAATTCAGAATATTTATAAAGATTATATTGCCAAACTGCAAACCATTGATTGCGGTATTAGCAATCTTTACTTTCATGTGGAGATGGAATGATTTCATATGGCCACTCATAATAACTAGTAAAAAAGAAATGTATACCGTACAGTTGGGGATGAGTACATTAGTTGGTCAGTTTTATGTTGAGTGGAACTCTTTAATGGCAATTGCGTTATTATCTATATTGCCTATGTTAATAATATTTTTGATTTTCCAAAAATTCTTTGTGCAGGGAATTGCAACATCAGGCTTAAAGAGCTAAAATTTTATTATTATCAAATTTGGAGCAGAGGATAAGACGAAAATGGAAATATTAATATTTAAACTTTGCATCAGTAGATGAATTAACAGGTTTCAGTGAAGCAATAAAAGCAGTATTTCCTAAGGCAGCTTGGCAAGGTTACCGAATTAAGGAACATATTTCCTACAGATGAGTCATTGCTTAAGATGCTGTATCTTCCGACAATGGACATAACGAAGAAATAAAATCAATCTATACGGAACTGGGCAATGGTCCTTGATGGCGGCTGCCAAGCGATTAGAAGGAAAATATTTTTTCGAATTTTAACAAGTTCTTTTTGGCTACGTATACGCATAAAAATTATGTGGTAGTTTTACTTGTTTATTATTACAATAAATGGTATACTACATATATAAGGAATGAAAGCCAAATCAATGAATTTATTTGATGTTTCATTATTTTAAAATGGATTTGGAGTTCTATTCTTTTTTATTATTCCCGATCTGTTATAAGGATGGTGAGGTTAAGTTATGTATCCGGGGATATCTCATGTAATGTTATGGCTGATTATTGCTATTGTTTTAGGAATTATTGAAGCGGTAACACTAGGGGTAGTAACAATATGGTTTGCCATTGGCGCACTTCTTGCTCTTATAGGTGCGGCAATTGGATTTTCTCTTCAATATCAAATTGTTATTTTTCTACTATCATCAGGAATACTTTTATATTACACACGGCCTATCATAAAAAAATATTTAAAAGTTGGAACGGTAAGAACAAATGCAGACAGGTTAATTGGAGAAAAGGGGGTTGTGACCGAAAGGATTGATGTTGCAAACGGCAGAGGACAGGTAAAAGTGCTGGGACAAATATGGTCTGCACGGTCTTCTGATAATCAAGAAATTCCGGAAGGTGAAAGGGTAGAGATTCTGGATATTTCAGGTGTAAAATTAGTGGTAAAAAAATTGGAAAGATAGGGGGAGTATTTAATGTGGATTTTAATTTTAATTGTAATTGCTTTTATCCTAATTGTGACGAATATTAGAGTGGTGCCGCAGGCGCATGCATATGTCATTGAAAGACTGGGTGCTTATATGACTACATGGAATGTGGGACTTCATGTAAAAGTTCCATTGATTGACAGGGTTGCGAAATCAGTATCACTGAAGGAACAGGTGGTTGATTTTGCACCGCAGCCTGTGATTACAAAAGATAATGTTACCATGCAGATTGATACGGTAGTCTATTTTCAAATTACCGATCCCAAGCTGTACACTTATGGCGTTGATAACCCGATGTCAGCCATAGAGAACCTTACCGCTACCACTTTAAGAAATATTATTGGGGATCTGGAGTTGGACGAAACCTTAACCTCCCGTGATACGGTGAATACCAAGATGAGATCCATCCTGGATGAAGCCACCGATGCCTGGGGAATTAAAATTAATCGTGTAGAATTGAAAAACATTATCCCGCCGAAAGAAATACAGGATGCCATGGAAAAACAAATGAAAGCAGAAAGAGAACGAAGAGAAGCCATACTGCGTGCCGAAGGTGAGAAAAAATCTGCAATATTAGTTGCTGAAGGGAAAAAGGAATCGGCAATCTTGGAAGCAGAAGCAGAAAAGCAGGCAGCGATACTGAGAGCAGAGGCTAAGAAAGAGGCTGCAATTAAAGAAGCGGAAGGGCAGGCGGAAGCTATTCTTAAAGTACAGCAGGCTACTGCGGAAGGCTTGAAGATGTTGAATGCATCCAACCCGAATCAGGCTGTTATTGCCATTAAGAGTCTGGAAGCCCTTCAGAAGGTTGCTGACGGCAAGGCAACAAAGATTATTATTCCTTCTGAAATCCAGGGGCTTGCGGGGCTAGCTGCATCACTGACAGAACTTATGGATAAAAAAGAAATTGAATAATAGCATTAAATAGTAATTTGAAAAAGCATTCTAACCGTTAATTAGAGTGCTTTTTGTATATACGTTGATTTACTTTTATTTTACAGTTTTTTCTAAAGCCCTTTTGACGGCTAACTTCCAGTTGATAGAGCTTATTGTAGCGCCGGTGACGGAATCGACTTCATATGTCTGTTTTTGAAGCATTTGGTTTGCCAAATCTTTTCTAGCTTGCTTTAGAACGGTATATAACTTTTTATTGCAAATAAAACAATAAATGTTAAATGGCAGCTATACCTTGAGATTAGTTATAATCAATTATTTAGTTTTTATACTGATTAAAAAACTAAAACTTTGTTCCCATTAACTACGGGACTTCCAGATTCTAAGACAAGAGATGAAAGATAATGACATTCCAAAGTAAATTACCTGCATAGGTATATGACCTAAGCAGGTAATCTAAACCATGCTATTCGGGCAAATATGTAGGACCATGCTGTCCTAAGTAAAGTTTGTCGTTCTTGAATTTATGTTGCCAGGTACAGGAGGAATAGGCACATACTTACCCACAAGTAGTTTATCCGGTTAATAATAATTTCATACACAAGAAAGAAAAAAATTAGCATAATCAAAAAAGTTCTTGCATAGTATAGAATAATTAATATTAATGAGTAGAAGAATGTATTGATGCAACAGATAGTCTGAATAAAAAATTAGATGATAAAAAAGCTGCTATCAAACTACATATAGTATGTAAATAATTACTAACAACAAGTTAACAGCGTATTAACATAGTTATCCACAGACTTATCAACAATTGTGGATAATAATGGAAATGATATGTTTGATATAAATTTAAGTTTACAGATGGACATCTGCAGTAAAAGTATCAATAAGTGGAATAAAGAAAAAAAGTCACAAAATATCTTTATTTAATCAGGATATTTTGTGACTTTTATTTTGTCCATGTAAGGAGATAATGGCTCCGGGATAATTTTTACGATAAACTTCACATAATACTTTGTAATGGGTAGAAATAGGATTGCACTTAATATGTTAAATATAGTATGTGTGTTTGCAATGAGGTGTGTTTCATCCTGTCCTAGGGCAAGTGTAATATATTCAACAATCCTTGTGAAAGGGTAGAGGAAGATTAAAGCAATAAAAACTCCGATAATATTATACAAGGTATGTGCCCAGGCAGTACGCTTAGCGGCAATATTGGCTTGAAGACTGGCAAGCTGTGCAGTTATACAGGTGCCGATATTATCACCCAATGTCAGGCCTATGGCAGATTCAAAACTTATTAGCTGAGAATTGAAAAGCACGATAGTCAATCCCACTGTAGCACTGCTGCTGTGAACTAACATTGTAGTTAGCATTCCTATAAATAAGCCGATATAGATATTTTGTCCGTAAATTCTAAAAAAATTGTAAACTTCTTTACTTTCTTTGATGTAAGGGACGCTGGCGTTCAAAACTCTAAGCCCAATAAACATAAAGCTAAAGCCCATTATTGCGAGGCCTGCATTTTTTACTGTTTTCTTTTTTGAAAAACCAGCAATTGTAAAACCGATAACCAAAGCAGGAAAGGCGATATCGGTTAGGTTAAAAGACATTAACTGCGCAGTAATTGTAGTGCCGATATTGGCACCATAGATGATCCCTATTGCTTGAGGCAACAGCATTAATCCTGCGTTGACAAAACCTACTGTCATGACTGTAATGGCTGTACTGCTTTGTACCAATGCTGTGACCAGAGTACCAGTTATAAATGCTTTCCACACATTGCTTGTAAATTTTGTTAATATTTTTTTGATCATTTTTGTATTGTTTTTTTCAAGCCCTTCGCCCATAAGATTTACGCCGTACATTAAGGCTGTAGTACCACATATAAGATTAAATAAGATAATAATGGCAGGGTTAGACATTTGTTATTCTCCTCAATACTTAATTCCTGTTATCAAGATACGTAATTGGTTTTATAAATAGAACTTAAAAAATAAAACAAGTCGATAGCCTCTTAAGTGGCTATTAACTTGCTTATCTTAATTTTTTAGAAGGTAATTTTTTATTCAAAACTTTAAATAAGAGTTTCCATCCAAAGGTATGAGAAGCTGTAAAGGAGGATTACCACCTGTAAGACCAACGGCATATACTGTATAGAACCTGTTAGGCCTTAATGTTATATTAGGGACATATAAAACTGCTTTATCTGTTCCGGCAGGCTTTACATATAGAGTATATGTTCCGGGCTTAACTGCAATATAATCTGTAACTTCTTTATAGGCAACATCCTTAAAAAGTTTTGTACCATCGGGTAAAGCAATATCTACATTAGGTGCGTCAGGAGATAAATGGGCAAATCTTACATAAACTTTACCTGGAGGTATAGGCATGATAGGTTCCTTAATAGGAAGTAAGCTTAGGTTAGCAAGCCTATTTATAGCTGCAACAGTAAAAATAGACTGTGCTGGAATATCTGCGTTAGTATTCAACACAGGATTATCCCTTCTACCAGTTGGATATACTTTAATGTTATATTTTCCTGGAGAAACAGCCAGGTATTGTGTAAAATTTCTATACGTAAGATTTCTTGCGATTAGGTTATCATTCGCGTATATATCGACTGCAGGCGCATCGGGAGAGGCGTGAAGTACTCTAATATAAGATCTCGTTAATTGTGCGACATAGTAATTATTTGGATAAGAATAAGGATAATAATAAAACATCATTACCAACACCTTTCATAAATTTCTACTACACTATATGCAGATGAAAGGTGATAGGTTCACATAATTATAAAATGTTTTTAGCAGGCAACTGGCTATATTAAAAATTAATAACCACATAAAATATGTTTGTACATATTTTATGTGGTTATCTACTATTGAACTTGGATGCTATAGTTATTGCCATAGTTACTATCCCAATGATTAGCACTATCTCTAAAAGCAATTTGCAGATAGCCCCGTTTATCTAAAGGTAAGTTGATTTCAAAAGCACCTTGTTCATTTTTTTGCATCTCATCTTCAGTGGCCGTTTTCCATTCATTATTAAAGGTATTGTATAGCCAGATCTTGTCAGCTCCTGCTTTAACTAATTCGCCATCGTAAGTGATACGAATCATGTCACCATATTTAAAATTTTCAGGTGTAATTTTAATGCCATTCTGTTCAAAGGGTTGATTTGCCATTTAAAAGCCTCCCAACTATTATTTTATCTTTCTGTTAAATGTGTTATGCCTCTTATCTATCAGTTATTTTAGCTATATTTTTGTAATATATGCAGATTAATCGATAAATTGATTGACAATTAAGGAAAAGTTTGTTACTTTAAAATAGAACATATTTTCGTATTGTACAAAAGACAACAGGAGGTTGACAACAGTTAATAAAAAGTTATAAAAAGTCATAAATTAATGTTGACATTTATAATTTAGTATAGTCTAATACAATTAGAGGTGGTTAATGTGAAGTATATACTATACATGAGTTTTCTAAATTAGTTGGAAAAACTCCTTAAACATTAAGAAACTGGGACAAAAAAGGATTACTTATTCCACATCATACAGGTGCTAATGGATATAGATATTATTCGCATGACCAATTAAAACAAGTATTAAATATTAAAAAAGATAGATTGTTAAGATTTGGTTTTGAATTGGTGGAATATATATCTAATCTGTATGGATGTGAAATTGAAGTAATAGATAGTACAGAAAAAACTGAACAACAAGAACTTGTTGAAGATTTAGTGCAAATAATAACTGTATTTTCTTGTAAACTTCAAGGTAAAAGAGCAAACAAAGCACGTAAAATGATTGAGGAGTTGACCGAAGATGATAAAGACAATTAGAGTACAATTATTACCTAACAATAAACAAAAGACTTTATTAAAGAAATGTGCAGATGTAGCACGATGGGCTTATAATTGGGCTTTATCTAAGCAATTAGAAAATTTTAAAAACGGTGGCAAGTTTATAAACGATGAAGAGTTAAGAAAGGAACTAACACAACTAAAGAAAAATCCTGAATATAATTGGTTAAATGAAGTTTCAGCACAAATACCAAAACAAGCAATAAAGGATTTATGCATAGCTTATAAAAACTTTTTCAGAATAGAAAATAAACATTATTCTGAAAAAACTAAGAAAAAAGCATTAAGACAAGGTAGACAATTGACAGTTTATGATTTAGAAGGACATCCAAAATTTAAAAGCAAAAAAGATGTACAACAAGGGTTTTATCACAGAGAAGATTTAGGACATTTAAAATTTAAAGGTGATAAAGTAAAACTTGAAAAGATAGGATGGATTAAACTATCTGAAAATAGAATCGAATTACAAACAGCGGAAAAATTTTATAATCCAAGAATAAAATTTGATGGTTTTAATTGGTTTATAACCGTAAGTATTGATTATAAACCTACCAACAACCAAAAGTATTCAGATGGAATAGGCATTGACTTAGGAGTTAAAGATTTAGCAGTAATTAATGATGGTAGAAAAATACCTAATATTAATAAGAGTCAAGAAATAAGAAGATTAAATAAAAAATTAAAAAGACTCCAACGTAAATTATCAAGAAAATATGAAAAACAAAAAGAAGGAGGTGTAAACCGTTATAAGAAAACTAAAAACATTATTAAGTTGGAGTGCCTTATTCGTAAAGTCCATAAAAAAATAAAAGACATTCGTACAAATTATTTACATCAAGAAACTGCTAAACTGGTGAAAGCCAAGCCAGAGTTTGTGTGTATGGAAAATTTAAATATTAAAGGTATGGTTAAAAACCATAAATTAGCAAAATCCGTACAAGAACAAATGTTTAGCGAGTTTCGTAGAATAATGGAATATAAATGTAAATGGAATCATATTAGGTTTATAGTAGCAGACAGGTATTATCCATCAAGCAAGACATGTAGTGAATGTGGATATATTTTAGATAAGATGTCTTTATCAACAAGAAAATGGGTGTGTCCTGAATGTGGAATAATGCATGACAGAGATATAAATGCAGCTATAAATCTAATGAAATATGGAAAATCAGCATAATTCACTTAACGAATTATGTTGGTATGTACGGTGTCGTCACATCGGAATTTAAGCCTTTGGAGAGTCATACCAAACGCAAGTAGGATTCCGAAAGCGGACTCTAGGAATAAGGAAAAGAACATAAAAGTTATAAATTTTATAACTTTTTATAAGTTTCTTATAACGGACTTAATTATGATAGCTAAAGTCAAAAGTTGTGGCTTAATGGGTGTAGATGGCTTTATTGTAGATGTTGAGGTAGATATCTCTAATGGATTACCTTCATTTGACATTGTAGGACTGCCCGATGTCGCAGTACGTGAAGCAAAGGAACGGGTAAGGGCAGCTATTAAAAACTGTAATCTTGAATTTCCTGTAAAGCGAATTACCATCAACCTTGCTCCGGCACATATCAAAAAAGAAGGCCCTTGCTTTGATCTGCCCATTTCAATTGCAACTTTAATAGCTTCCGAGCAAATTAAGATTGATGATATAGATAGATATATGTTTATAGGAGAGTTGTCTTTAAGTGGTGAGCTCCGACCAATTAGTGGCGTGCTGCCTATAGCAATTACGGCCTATAAGAATGGTATAGAGAAAATAATCTTACCGGCTCAAAATGCTTATGAAGCTGCTGTAGTAAAAGGATTACAAGTATATCCTGCTTATAACCTGTATGATATAGTAACTCATCTTACTGGTGAAAAAAAATTGGATACCTTTTATGTAGATGTCGATAGCTTTTTTTTACCAAATAATAAATATGATATTGATTTTAGCGACGTAAAAGGGCAGGAAAATGTAAAAAGAGCATTAGAGGTTGCTGCAGCAGGCGGACATAACTGCCTGATGATTGGCCCCCCAGGCTCAGGTAAGACAATGATTGCCAAGCGTTTACCAACCATACTGCCTGATATGTCCTTTGAAGAAGCTTTAGAAGTAACAAAAATCCATAGTATTGCGGGGCTGGTGCCGCAAAATATGCCATTAATCACTACAAGACCTTTTAGAAGCCCCCATCATACCATTTCAAATGCAAGCCTTGTGGGTGGAGGGAAAATCCCCAAGCCCGGTGAGATCAGCCTTGCTCATTTTGGTGTACTTTTTCTTGATGAATTACCTGAGTTTAAGAAGGATGTACTGGAAGTAATGAGACAACCTCTAGAAGATGGTGTAGTAACCATTTCAAGAGTAAATGCTACCTTAACATATCCTTGTAATTGTATGCTTATTGTTTCAATGAATCCTTGTAAATGCGGATTTTATGGTGATAAAACAAAAGAATGTACCTGTACTCCTCTTCAAATTCAGCAATATCTTGGAAAAGTGAGTGGTCCCCTACTGGACCGAATAGATATCCATGTAGAGGTTTCGCCCGTAAAATATAAAAACTTGGAATCTTCCGAACGACCTGAAAGCTCTAAAGACATAAAATTGAGGGTAGATAAAGCGAGAAAGATACAGCTGGAAAGGTACAAAGATTGTAAAATATTCTCTAATTCACAATTGCAGCCTTCCCATATCAATATGTTCTGCCAGCTTGGCAGTGAAGAGAAAAAATTATTAAAGATGGCTTTTGACAAGCTAGGACTTAGTGCCAGAGCACATAACAGAATTTTAAAAGTTGCCAGGACAATTGCAGATTTAGACGGCAGTAATGACATTAAATCCTATCACCTTGCTGAAGCAATACAGTATAGGAGTTTGGATAGGAAATTTTGGAAATAACATATTGCTCTAAATATTTTCTGTACTTTTGTAGAAAAATATGTAAAAAAGACATCAGTATCAGCATCATTATAAGGAAGTGATACCCGGAATGGATGTTAGCAGGCTAAGTAACGACGGATTGATGTTTCACTATTTTTCAAATAAAAAACAAATAGAGCTTCTTTACAAACAGCAAAAAGAGTTAGAAGATGAAATAAACAAGCGGTTAGATCATTTGAGATTTAAAGCTGGCAAAGGTGAAATTATTGCCACTGATGCAGAACCAATCAGATGAGAGCAAGAAAGAGTTAAAAGAATTTTTTCAGTTTCTTAGTTGAGAATCTAGTTATATAAAAACTAAATTAACTCATTAGAGACGAATTTACACACTCCAGGCCTTGCAGCTTAGTTCTTGGAATCATACTTAAGCCAGCACAACACGTTAAATTGTTAACAAATTAAATGTTACAACTATATTACAAGTATATTACAAAAATATAAGTCTTTAAAATACTCCCTATAAATTTGGAAAATTATTCGAATAATATAACAAAACAATTAAGGAGGTATTTTATGAGATGAAAAAACTAATTTCTACTGCTGTAGCTTTTACTTTAACACTATCAATAAGTACAACGACTGTATTTGCAGGTACTAAAGAATGGGCGCCGCCAGGGCTGGCCAAAAAGGGATTTAATTTTCCTCCTGGCATTGCAAAAAAAATATTTGATGACCTAGATGATTTTCCATGGGCTAAACAGGCTATTGAAAAGATGAATCTAAAAGGGCTCATCAAGGGATACGGGGATGGGATATTTGCCCCACGAAATGCAGTTACAAAACTGGAAACAGTTATAATGGCACTAAGGATAATGGGGTGGGAATCCGAGGCTAAAGATATTACGAATCTTCCTAAAAAATATAAAGGAAAAGAAGTAGCAGACTGGGCTAAAGGCTATATCACAGTAGCATATGAAAAGGGCATACTTGATGACGTGGATATGATGTATTTTAATCCGCAAGAACCTGCTAAGAGACATGAAGTAGCAAAATATGTCATAAGAGCTTTGGGATACGATGAGGAAGCACAGAGACATATGGATGAGGAATTGCCATTTGTAGATGCACCTGCAGTGCCACAGGGGTCAGTGGGATATGTATATCTTTCTCATGAAATGAAACTAATGCAGGGAGACAATGAAAAAAGATTTAATCCAATGGGGACATTAACAAGAGCTGAAATGGCGGTATTGTTCCAGAGAGTGGACGACAAGGTGGATAGTGAAATAGATGAGGATGAGATAAAGGGAGAAGTGTATCGAATAGACGAAGATAAAATTACGCTAAAAATAGATGGGCAAATAAAATCCTTTGAAATAGATGATGATGTGATAGCATATGACGAGGATGCCAGAATAAATTATCTGGATATACAGTTGGGCTCCACAGTACTGTTACAATTTGAAGATGGTGAAGTAGTATATATTGAGATAGTAGACGAAAACGACGAGAATGATAAGATTATTACAAGATATACCGGAACTGTAGTTAATATAAATAAAAACACTCCAAGGACTATCACAATACAAAATCAAAAAATGAAGTTGATGTTTGAAGTAATAGATGATGCAGAAGTATACTTTAAAAATATTAAAGGAAGCTTTGCTGAGATAAAAGCAGATGATGGAGTTGCAATAGTAGTTGACAACAAAAATAGAGTAAGAGTAATATATGTTGACAGGGAAAGAGAAGAACAAAATTTACAAGAAGTAGAAGGAACCATACAGGAAGTAAAAAGAGAAGCGATAAAGGTCAAAGTAGGTAACACAATACAAGAATATAGATATGCCAGTATTTTTGTGGTATATATCAATGGCAATGTAAGCAGATTTAGTAATCTGGAAAAAGGTATGGATGTTGAACTTGAACTAAAAAATGGATTAGTTTATGAAATCAATGCTGAAGATAATGAATTTCAGGTTGAAGGCCAAATAGATACCATAACCCAAACAAATAATGGATATGAACTTGCATTAGAAGTAAATAACCAAAGGTTCATATATAAAATAAGTGATAATATAAATATTACAATAGAAGGAGCTATAAATAAAGAGATTACCGACCTGAAAGTAGGTCAGAAAGGAAAATTTGAAATTGTGAACAATACTATAGTCGAAATCACTATTGAAGACTAATATATTCAATTTGCAAATAGCCACTGGAAAACAGGGGCTATTTGCATATATATCTACAAACGCTGCCCAGCAAGCAAACCTTCTCGTTTAGATCAATTTGCTGACGATATCTTTGGAGATGATAAAACCAGAAACGAGGGAGTAACATCACGAAAAGAGAAACAAAAATGACTAAAGTAGAAAAGGAAGAGCAGGATCTAATCCTGCTCTTCCTCTGGATTATATGGAAAAATTTTAACTAACAATCTGATTACTGCATAAAACAGAATTAATACTAAAAATACTCCGGCAAGGCCATAGCCCATTAATTGTAAACCTAAATTAATCTGATCCATTTCTTATCCTCCTCATAGTGATAATAACCATGGTACAAGGGCTAATACCATTCCACCTGCTACAATGGAACCTAACTGCCCAGCCACATTGGCACTTACTGCCTGCATTAATACAAAGTTATGAGGATCTTCTTGTTTTGCCATTTTCTGAATAATTCTTGCTGACATAGGAAATGCTGAAATGCCGGCAGCTCCAACCATTGGGTTGACTTTTTCCTTGCTAAACAGGTTCATAATTTTAGCAAAGATTACGCCGCCTGCTGTGTCAAATACAAAAGCCACAAGTCCCATTGCCAATATAATAATTGTTTCCTTCTGTAGGAACTTTTCATAGTGCATGGTTGCGCCGATTGTAATACCCAGCAGTAGGGTTACGAGATTGGCGAGTTCGTTTTGGGCAGCTTTAGATAATCTTTCCAGTACTCCGGCTTCTCTAATAAGGTTACCAAACATTAGTAAGCCAACCAACGGAACACTGATAGGAGCTATAATTCCTGCAATAATAGTAATCACGATAGGGAACGCAATTCGAACTGTTTTTGATACTTTTACTTCCCTATATTCCATTCTAATCATTCGTTCTTTTTTAGTGGTTAGCGCCCTAATAACCGGAGGCTGGATGATAGGTACAAGGGACATGTATGAATATGCCGCTACAGAAATTGGCCCGATTAAACGCTCTGCAAATTTTGATGCAACAAATATGGACGTTGGACCGTCGGCAGCACCTATGATACCTATGGAAGCAGCTGTTTTTAAATCAAATCCTAAAGAAGGGATAAGTTTATTCATAAATAGTGCCATTAATACGGTAAAGAAAATACCAAATTGTGCGGCTGCTCCAAAGAAAAGCATCTTGGGATTTTTTAGTAAGGGAGTAAAATCAATCATTGCTCCAACTGCAACAAAAATAAGTACAGGAAAGATTTCTGTTAAGATACCTGCTTTAAAAAATATTTGCAGTACACCGGGAGCGCCTTCATATTCCCAGATTGAACTTAGTGGTAGATTTACTAGGATTGCACCAAACCCAATCGGTAATAACAGCATTGGTTCATAGTCTTTTTTAATTGCCAGATAGATTAGAATTCCTCCTATGACATACATCACTAAATATTGCCAGTGGAATTCTATAACCCCTTGAAATAGTTGTGCAAATTGCTCCATAGAGAACCTCCTTGAAAATAAATAATGTTAAATAAAAATTAGATAAAGTTAGACATAAAAAAAACTTTTACTTGCGCCTTAATCGCAGTAAAAGTCTTGCTTTCATAAACATGATTAGTTGACCGGGTATATGATATACCGTACTGACGACCAACTAAACAGTACAAACTGTAAGCTACTCCCTTATACCTCAGTAACTATTATAGTTTGTATGTGACCAAAAAGCAAGATAAAATTTATTAAATTATTCTGCATTTGCATCGGTAACAGCCTGAGGCAGCTTTTTTATTACATAAACACCGTATAGAAGAGTTGCGAATGCAATTAGCCATGGAACCATCATTCCAATGATATGAGGAATATATGGAACTATTAACCTATCCTCTAATATCATTCCAAATGCAGTATGTGCAAGAATTGCACCTCCAATATAAATAACAAAGGTGTATTTCTTCATAAGGTCTGCAACAAATTGGCTGCCGAAAAAGATAATTGGTATGTTGATTAATAGTCCAAATATTATCAATCCAATGTTTCCTTTAGCTGCACCTGCAATAGCTAAGACATTGTCCAGACTCATAGTGATATCTGCAATAATAATGCTATAGACTGCACCCCAGAATTTATTAGATACTGCTACATGGTGCTGTTCTTGTTCTTGCTCGTGTTGTGGTTTTATGAGATCCCAGGTGATTTTAATCAAAAGCAAGCCACCAACCAATTTAATAGGCAACCACTGGATCGCCATTATGAAAGTGACAGCAGATGTAAAAATGACCCTCAGAAATATAGCGGCTGTTACACCTATTAAACTCGCTTTTTTTGCATACTCTTGAGGAAGGTTCTTAATTGCAAGGGCGATAACTCCAATATTGTCACCACTTAAAACTAGATTGAGTAATGTAATGTGTAATGCTCCGATGATAATTGCCAATATAGCATCCATTTTTAATTCCTCACCTTCAAAATTAATTATAAATTGGGTCTTTGTTAAAAATTTGTTTATCTAGTCTATTTACATTATAATGCCGCATGTATTATAATGCAAATATATAGTTTTTATATTATACATAGATTAAAGTTATAGGAGTGATAATATGGACCTGTATCATCTCTGGCTGTTTCACAACGTTTCACAGAATTTAAGTTTTACTAAAACAGCAGAAGCACTCCACATAAGTCAGCCTACTATTTCCATGCAAGTCAAGAAGCTGGAAGATGAAGTGGGATTAAAACTTTTTGAAAGGTATGGGAGGAATATATACCTTACCCAGTACGGAGAAATTTTGTATTCCTATTCTCAAAAGATTTTTAATTTGGTTGAGGAAATGAAAGCAGAAATTCATTCTATAAAGGGAGAAATGTTTGGCAAACTTAACATAGGGGCAAGCAACACACCGGGAATATATATATTGCCAGATATTATGGGGACATTTAAAGAAAAGTATCCTAATGTAAAAACCAATCTTCATATAGGCAATACTTATGAGATACAAAGTATGATGGTGCTCAATCAGGTTGATATTGCAGTGATAGGTGGTGAGCTGGATCTGCCTAAAAGTTTTTATGCTGAAAAGTTGATAGATGATTTAATGGTATTAGTGGTTTCACCCAGTCACCCGCTTGCAAATTATGACTATATCGATAGAAGACTTTTAGCGAACCAGATGTATATCGCCCATGAATCTAATTCAAATTTATATAATGCTATAGAAAAAATTGTGAAGAAGAATCTCAAGCTGCCTTTTAATACTGCCATGACCCTTGGAAGTATAGATGCTATTAAACATGCTGTTGCAGCTAACCTTGGAATTTCTATTGTGCCCCTTACCTCAGTTAAACAGGATATTCAATTGGGCATGCTTAAAAGAATTAGTGTAGAAGGTAGAGTGTGGACGTACCCATATAACCTTGTATATTATAAGGATAGAAATCTTACCATTCCAACTAAAGTAATGATTCAGACGATTAAGGAAAAAATTGGACGAATTGTTTCCGATTAGCCAACAATTTTTACCTTACTTCGACAAATCCATTGTGCTATTATATGTTAAGTAGAAAATACGGAAGAAAAGTTCATATTAAAAGACATAAGAAATGCTAATATGAAATTTGCGGGTGATAAAAATGAAAAAGGTAAAGAAATATACAATCTTTGTTCCTTTGAATATTATGACATTTATGGGATTAGGCATATTAAAGAATAGCAGCGTAGGACTCACATTAATGCTAATGGCAGTTTACGCTGCATATTTTCTATTTGTATTTCAGGAAGAATAAATATTGTATTTTAAATGTGCTATAATAGGGGATGAAATTATAAAAGGGAGTCCAGGATAATGATTATACTTAACTGTAGCAATATATCAAAATCATACGGGATAGTTAATATATTACAAGATATTTCTTTCAATGTACAGGAAAACGATAAAATTGGGTTAGTGGGTGTTAATGGGGCAGGAAAATCGACACTTTTTAAAGTTATGACAGGTGAAATAACGCCCGATTCAGGAGAAATTTATAAGGCTAAAGATTTAAAAATAGGATATATGGCTCAAAATTGTGTAATAGATTCCCAAAAAAACATATGGGATGAGCTTTTGGAGGTATTTTCTCCTTTGATTGAAATGGAGATGAAGATAAAAAACCTTGAAAAGCAAATACAGACCGAAACAGACACCAAACGGTTGGATATGCTGGTGAGGGAACATGGAGATTTATGTGAAAAATTCAGAGAGAAGAACGGCTATGGATATACCAGTCATATCAGAGCAGTATTAGTAGGGTTGGGATTTCAGGACGATCAATTCTCCTTGCCTATTCAAAACTTAAGTGGCGGACAAAAAACAAGGGTAGCCTTAGGAAAACTTTTGCTTCAAAATCCTCAATTGCTGCTTCTTGACGAACCGACCAACCATTTGGATATACAAGCAGTGGAATGGTTGGAGGATTTTCTGCTTGGTTATAACGGAAGTGTAATAATTATTTCCCACGATAGATATTTTTTAGATAAAGTTACAAATAGAACGATTGAAATAGAAAATAATAAAGCTTATTGTTATAACGGCAATTATTCTTTTTTTATAAAGCATAAGGAAATTATGAGACAACAGCAGTGGAAGGAGTATAATCTCCAGCAGAAAGAAATTTCCAGAATTCAGGGAATTATTGAACAGCAAAAGCAGTGGAACAGGGAAAAAAATATTAAGACTGCGGAAAGTAAACAGAAATCTATTGATAGAATGCAAAAAATAGATAAACCGGAACCTCTTCCAGAAGCCATCCGCTTTAAATTTCAAACAAGGGTTAATAGTGGCAATGAGATTGTTTGGGTAGAAGGACTATCCAAATCCTATGGCAGCAACCATCTTTTTAGTAGTATTAACTTCCGGGTAAGAAAAGGGGAAAGGATATTTTTACTAGGTGGGAATGGAACGGGAAAAACTACCCTTTTTAAAATATTACTGGATAAAGTAAAAAAAGATAGCGGCACCATTAGCTGGGGTACAAATGTAGTTATCGGTTATTATGCCCAGGAGCAATCAGATATTAATCCTAATAATACTGTCATTGATGAGGTATGGGATGCAAATACTCAATTAACCCAGACAGAAATTCGGAATGCCCTTGCTGTTTTTCTTTTCAAAGGGGATGATGTTTTTAAAAGCATATCAACCCTGAGTGGAGGAGAAAGGGGAAGGGTGGCGTTGGTAAAACTTATGCTATCTAAAGCTAATTTTTTAATATTGGATGAACCCACCAACCATCTTGATATCAATTCAAGAGAAGCTTTAGAAAATGCGCTGCTCGACTATGAAGGTACTTTATTAGTGGTTTCTCATGACAGGTATTTTATAAATAAAATTGCTTCCCGGATATTAGAATTATCTCCGACAGGGATTATTGAATATCTTGGAAGTTATAATGACTATCTTGAAAAGAAGAAAAAACTGAATATTAACGATCATTCTAACTCGTCAAAAGCTGATGTTTCTTCTAAAGAAGAATATCTAAAACAAAAAGAAAAGAAAGCCAATGAACGAAAACTCCAAAAAATGATTAGTAATTTAGAGGAAGAAATATACTCTTGTGAAGCTGCCATGCAGAGTTTGGAAGAGGAGCTATGCAAACCGGATGTATTTTCTGACCATGAAAAAGCTTTGGAAATCACCAATCAAATTGCTTGTTTAAAGGAAAAATTAGAACAACTATATATTGAATGGGAAAATATACAAAGTACATGAGTACATGAAAATTTCATTGACTAAGGATAAATATAATTATATAATGGATATAGATACTTAATTAAATTAATTAAAAAAGTGTTTAAGGAGTGTTGTTATGGCTGAATTACGTTGGAATCCATTGATAAAAGATTGGGTGATGATTGCGTCACACCGTCAGAATAGACCGCAGATGCCGAAAGATTGGTGTCCGTTTTGTCCAGGTTCAGGCAAGGTTCCGGAACATTATGAAGTATATAAGTATGATAATGATTTTCCGGCATTATCCCAGGATCCTCCTGTGCCAGATGATGTAGCGACTGACATTTATAAAACCCGGGAAGCATATGGTAAATGTGAGGTTATTTTATACTCTCCGGAACACACTGTGACATTACCGGAGCTTCCTGTTGACCATATAAAAAAATTAGTTGACCTGTGGACAGAACGGTTTGTAGAAATGAAAAAGGATGAAAAAATCAAATATGTTTTCATATTCGAAAATAGGGGTGAAGTTGTAGGTGTTACCATGCCTCATCCCCATGGGCAAATTTATGGTTACTCATTTATTCCTAAAAAGCTTGAGTTGGAACTTGAAGCATGTAAAGAACATTATGACACCAAACACTCCTGTCTTATCTGTGATATGATCAAAGATGAGATGGAATTCGGCAAAAGGATTATCATTGAAAATGAAGATTTTATTGCTTTCCTGCCGTTTTTCTCAGAATATCCCTATGGGATGTATATAGCCAGCAAAAAGCATAAGCAAAATTTAACGCAGTTTAGTGATTCTGAGAAATATAATTTAGCAAAGATCATCAAAGAAACTGCCGGCACCATGGATGCTTTGTTTGACTATCCATTTCCATATATGATGTGTATGCACCAGGACCCTGTAAATAGCGGTGACTTTAGCGAATATTATCATTTTCATATAGAATTTTTCCCACCAATGAGATCAGCTGAAAAGCAAAAATTTAATGCTTCCAGTGAAACAGGGGCATGGGCTCACTGTAATCCAACCGCACCGGAAGAGAAAGCTGAAGAACTGCGTGAAGCGTACAAACGGTTTTTAAGTAAATGAAAAGTTGAAATTAGAGAACTGAGAATTAGGAAGGGGAAAATTCATAGTTCTGCATTCTCAATTCTCAATTAATAAATTGGGGGTAGTATTGTGGAAATTAAAGATTTGAAAAAAAGGTTTGTGGAGATTTATGGAGGTGCTGAAGAGGATTTAAGGGTATTCGCATCTCCGGGAAGAGTGAATTTAATTGGAGAACATACCGACTATAACGGTGGGTATGTATTCCCGGCAGCGTTAACGATGAAGACTACCATTATAGCAAGGCCGAGAAAGGACCGGGAGGTCCATTTGGCAGCTACTGATTTAGAATGTAGAGTAAAAGCTTCGCTTGATCAACTGGAGCAATATAAAAAGTTGGAATGGGGGAATTACCAGCTGGGCGTTGCGGATGAACTGCAAAAAGCCGGATATCAGCTTACAGGTTGTGAACTGCTTTACGATGACACTGTTCCCCATGGAGGCGGATTATCTTCATCGGCGGCAATAGAAGTTGCGACTGCTCTGACATTAGTCACTTTGGGTAATGAAGCAAATGGCATTAATAAGGAAGTAGATATGGTTGAAATGGCTAAAATAGGCCAAAAAGCAGAAAATAACTATGTGGGTGTTAACTGCGGTATCATGGACCAGTTTGCTTCTGCAATGGGTAAAGCAAACCATGCCATTTTTCTTGATTGCAAAGATTTGAGCTACAAGTTGGTCCCATTAAATTTAAAAGGTTATAAGATTGTTATATCAAATACCAATAAAAAAAGAAGCCTTGCACATTCCAAATATAACGAAAGAAGAAGTGAGTGTGAAAGAGGGTTGGAAATACTTAAAAATGTTTTACCAGAAGCATCGTGTCTGGGTGAGATATCCTATGAACAGTTTAAACAATACAAACACCTTATTGAAGATGAAGTGGTGAGAAAAAGAGTAGAACATGTAATTTCTGAAGATGATAGAGTGTTGAAATCTGTAGAAGCTTTGAACAAGGATGATATTGCGGAATTTGGCAAACTAATGATAGCTTCTCACAATTCTTTAAGAGACCTATATGAAGTTACCGGGGTAGAGCTGGATACTCTGGTAGAAGAAGCTTTAAAAATTGAGGGAGTGATCGGTTCAAGAATGACCGGAGCAGGATTCGGCGGCTGCACAGTAAGTATTGTAAAGGAAGAGGCAGTTGAAAAATTCATTGAACAGGTAGGAAAAAATTATTTTGAACGAGTAGGACTTCAGGCCTCTTTTTATGTTTCTGAAGTTGGAGATGGCGGAAAGGAAATAAAATAACAGACTGGAGGTATTGCGATGGCGATTTTAGTTACTGGAGGAGCAGGGTATATAGGCAGTCATACTGTTGCGGAGCTAATTGATGCGAATGAGGAAGTAGTAGTATTGGATAATCTTCAAAAAGGTCATAAGGCTGCGGTATTGGGTGGAAAATTGTACCAGGGAGATCTAAGAGATGATGAATTTTTAGATAAGGTATTTAAGGAAAATGAGATTGAATCAGTTATTCATTTTGCCGCTGATTCACTGGTGGGGGAAAGTGTAGGTGAACCATTAAAATATTATAATAATAATGTTGTATCTACATTAAAATTACTTACGAAAATGAAAGAATGTGGAGTAAATAGGATTGTATTTTCATCTACTGCTGCTACTTATGGTGAACCGGAAAACATTCCTATTTTAGAAACTGATAAGACCCAGCCAACTAATCCATATGGAGAGACGAAATTAGCTGTGGAAAAAGCCTTAAAATGGGCGGACAATGCCTATGGAATTAAATACGCTTCTTTAAGATATTTTAACGCAGCTGGTGCCCATATTAGCGGAAAAATAGGAGAAGACCATAGCCCTGAAAGTCATTTGATACCTATTATCCTGCAAGTGGCACTTGGAAAAAGGGAAGCTATTAGTATTTTTGGTGATGACTACAACACCCCTGATGGAAGCTGCATTAGAGACTATATTCATGTAACCGATTTGGCTCAGGCGCATATACTGGCTCTGAAAAAATTACGCAATGGCGGAAATAGCGATGTATATAATCTTGGAAACGGAACGGGATTTTCTGTAAAAGAGGTTGTTGAGATTGCGAGAGAGGTAACGGGAATAAATATTAAAGCGGTTATTGCTGCTAGAAGACCGGGAGATCCTGCAATTCTTGTCGCATCTTCAGAAAGGATTCAAAGAGAGTTAAATTGGCAGCCTAAGTATAATGATTTAAGGACAATAATAGAAACGGCATGGAACTGGCATAAGAACCACCCGAATGGATTTAATGATTAGTATTATCCAAAATTACGTACTGAAAACCACTATACCACAAAAAAATGTAGTATAGTGGTTTTATTTTTTACATAGTTATGGTAATATTGTTATGCTACCTACCCCCATTATAAATTATTATAGATAAAACGGACAAAATTTCTTCATACATGTCCATAATTACTAATAAAATGTAATGAAGTTAAATTTAGGAGGGAAATGTATGAGGAATATTTTTGTTACATTTATTATAATATGTATGGCATTCTTTTCAGGGTGTAATATAATAGATGGAAAAAGTAAGGAAGTTTATAAGGAAAATGACGCAGCGAAAAAAAATGCGGTAAATGAACAAAAGCCTGCTAACAGTGACAATCAAATTATTCAAGATAATGAAAATGGTGATAAAAACAAAGCCAATTCTTCAACGCAACCGTTGGAAAATAATAATTCTGATGACATGCGTTATACAACATTTTACTATCAGGATGCTGATGGATTGCTGATTCCGGTTACTAGAAAGACTGCCAGGATTCAAGGTATAGGAAAAGCAGCAATATACTCTCTTGTAGATGTCCCTGTAATAAGAGAAGATATTGGCAGAGTAGGGTTGTTTCCTGTACTGCCTGGAGGGACACGTATAATGGGAATGACCATTAACAATGGAATTGCTGCAGTTGATTTTAATGACCGCATATTGGATTATGATACAGAACAAAAGGAAAAAAATATACTTAACTGTCTTGTATACACATTAACAGAATTTGATACAATAGAAAGTGTTCAAATTTTGAAAAATGGTGAAAAATTAAAAACATTGAAGTTTGGAAGTGCTGTTGATTTACCACTGACAAGGCAAAGAATTAATAGTTTTATGGATAACAAAAACAATGTAGATTCAAATAAAGAACATGTAGAAGTTTATTTTACTAAACTAGTTAATAATAAATATATGTACTATATTCCTGTTAGCAGGCCTATTAACAAACCAACCAGTGATATTGACAGGTATATGAAAACCTTGAATGAACTTATCAAGGGTGAAATTGAAGGGAAGGGGTTAAAATCCTATGTGCCTAAAAAATTGGGGATAAAAGGCATTCAAATTGATGGGCAAACAGTAATACTTAATTTTGATGATGAAATTTTAAATGCAACCCATTCTACTGCCAGTTTTGATACAATGTTAAAACAGATTACCCTGTGCTTTAAACAGTTTGGAAAAGTAAAAAAGGTTAAGATAAATGTTAACGGTAAGGCATTGGAATTTTTAGGGGAGAATAAGGGAAAAGATGTATTAGAGGTACCTTTATATGCGAATCAATTTTAATATAAAAATAGCTCGGAGTTCGGAGTTTGGAGCTCGCGGGAAGAAGGGATGCGTTTATCATTTTTTGTGCTATATTACCGCGTGAGCGTTAATACTTTTTAATTTAGAAAGGATGAAAATATTGGCTAGAATTGACGGAAGAGAAAACAATCAATTAAGACAGGTGAAAATAACCCGAAATTTTACAAAATATGCTGAGGGTTCAGTCCTTATTGAAATGGGAGATACTAAGGTGATTTGCACTGCAACGGTAGAGGAAAAAGTTCCCCCCTTTAAGAAAGGTTTGGGAGAAGGATGGGTAACAGCAGAGTACTCAATGCTCCCTCGTGCAACCCAAGAAAGAAATGTAAGAGATATTAACCGCTTAAAGTTAAACGGAAGAACTTCTGAAATTCAAAGATTAATCGGAAGAGCTCTGCGTTCTGTGGTAAATCTTTCAATGCTGGGAGAACGGACCATCACTATTGATTGTGATGTCATACAGGCTGATGGAGGGACAAGGACAGCATCTATTACAGGAGGATTTGTTGCATTATTGGATGCATTAAATAAACTGGTTGAAGCTGGAACTATAGAAAAAATCCCTGTCAATAGTTTTGTAGCAGCAGTAAGCGTGGGTGTGGCAGAAGAAAATGTGCTTCTGGATTTGTGTTATGGGGAAGATTCCCATGCGAAAGTGGATATGAATATTATTATGAATGATAAAAACCAGTTTATAGAAATCCAAGGTACAGGGGAAGAATCACCCTTTTCAAAGGAAGAGTTTAATGCACTGTTAGCTTTAGGGGAACAGGGAATAAAGGAGTTAATTAATATTCAAAAGCAAGCAGTACAAGATATTTTATCAAAAATGGAATATCAAGATGAAAATAGTGGGGAGTGAACAGTGGGGAGTGGGGAGTAAAACCGAAACCACAAAAAAAGTCCGTTTTAGCAGTTTTCATCATTATTTGTGCCGGGTGTGCCCGGCGTGGCAGGTAATATGTAAATAAAAACCAGGTGGGGGAATAACAGAAGATGAGAATGGTTGTTGCAACTAAAAATAAAGGAAAGATCAAGGAAATTACTGAAATCTTACAGGATTTAGGGATACAGGTGGTCTCTCAAGATGAACTTAATATCAAAATTGATGTAGTAGAAGATGGGACTACCTTTGAAGAGAATGCCGTCAAAAAGGCATCAGAAATTATGAATATATCTAAGGAAATTACTCTTGCGGATGACTCAGGGCTGGAAGTAGACTACCTAAATGGTGCTCCAGGCATATACTCCGCAAGATATGCAGGTCCAAATGCTACGGATTATGATAATAACAATAAATTGCTTAAAGCACTTGAAGGAGTCCCCTTTGAAAAACGTACAGCCCGGTTTGTTTGTGCAATAGCTGCAGTATTTCCTGATGGCAGAAAAATCGTTGCCAGAGGTGAATGTGAAGGAATTATTAATTTTCAACCAGCCGGACAAAATGGCTTTGGTTATGACCCTTTATTTTATATTCCTGAGTACGGAATGACGATGGCGGAAATAGACCCGCAGCTTAAGAATAAGATAAGTCATAGGGCGAAAGCTTTAAATATGTTAAAAGAGGAGCTAAAAAAGTACATTTCTTTGTAGTTTTCTTATTTGAATCAATTTAAAGGCGCATTTAATATTCTTCAAAAATAAAATATACGCCCAAATTTAACTCATTATTGCATAAGTACTTAAGAAGTGGTAAAATAATTCTAAGTCGGTATTCATTAGAAACCGAACTGCAGATAATTGTTGTGATGGATTAGCTGCGACTTGTATCCCTTAGGGGAATAAGAACGGAGGTGTATCAAATGAAATCATCACAAAACGCGGGTGTTGCGACTTTCAGCATCCGTCAAATCACTGTTGTAGGTGTACTTACCGCTATTACCGTAGTACTGGGGCAGTCTGGACTGGGTTTTTTAATAATACCGGGTTTGCCTGCCAAAATCACCATAATGCACATCCCGGTTATTATTGGAGCTATTATTGAGGGACCTGTTGTAGGGGCATTAGTTGGGTTATTATTTGGCATTTTTAGTATTATTCAAAATATGATGATGCCTACCCCTCTGTCTTTTGCTTTCCTAAATCCGTTAGTATCTGTTTTACCTAGAGTTTTGATTGGTATTGTTTCATACTATGCTTATAGATTTATAAGCTTAAAGTATGACTCTATAAAAATAGGTATTACTGCTGCAATAGGCACAGCTACTAATACTATCGGGGTTTTAGGAATGATTTACTTACTATATGCAGCTCCCTTTGCAGAATTAAAAAAGGTGGATGTAAGTAAGGTAGGAAAGATAATGGCCGGAATAGCAGTTACCAACGGTATTCCGGAAATTATAGCGGCGGTAATTATAACAATAGCAATAGTAACACCATTGAAAAAAATCCTTAAAAGATGACTAAGCAGGCTTACCGGCCTGCTTAAATAGTTTGAATAGTATTTTTTAATTATGAATAATATGGTATAATATAGTATAATATAGTATGAATAATTAGTGGTTCGATTGGAGATGGAATTTTTGTTTTCACTTGGAGATGCAGTAGGTATTATTAAAGTAGTAAGTATGTATTTTACGATTGGTATTTTACAACCTTTATACATAGGAATAATTTTTCTGATTTATATATTTTATAAAAGAATAATAAACTTTGAACAAAATATTTTAATTAAGTCAAAATCCAGTTTACACGAGCTAGTATTTGAATCTGTAATGTATGGTATTTTGGCTGGTTTTATTATAAGCTTAATTATAAATTTCGCAGGTATACATATCCGTATAGATAACGGCAGCTTGATGTATCTTTGGATAGTAGTAATTATACTGGCTCTTATGAATGTAAGATATCTATGTTTTTCTTATGCAGGGGGAATACTTGCGTTATCTAACCTCATTTTCGGGTGGCCTGATATTGATGTTAGCGGACTACTTGCGCTAGTAGGCTTGCTTCATCTTACCGAAGCATTTCTTATCTGGAGTCATGGCTATAAAAACGCAGTCCCTGTTTTTGTAAGACATAAGAATAAGGTTGTAGGTGCTTTTTCTATACAAAAATTTTGGCCAATTCCTATTACTTTACTAGTATTAAATATAATACTAAAAGCAGATATGCCTGCTGATGTGGTTAATATAAACACTCCGGACTGGTGGCCCCTGATGAAACAACCGGATATTCTGGAAAATCAAGCAATTCTTTTTGGCATTTTACCTGTACCAGCCGCTTTAGGTTACTCAGAAGTAGTGATTACTGACCAACCAAAAAGAAAAGCTAAAAAATCAGCAACATATTTGAGTTTGTATAGTATAATATTAATAGGACTCTCAATTGCATCCTCTACTTTTCATTATCTAAAATATATTGCAGCACTATTTGCGCCCATTGCACATGAACTTCTAATCTTATATTGGATAAAGAAAGAGAAAAACGGTAATGCTTATTTTTCGGTACCTGAGAAAGGTGTAAGAATTTTGGATACTGTTGAAGACGGGCCGGGTGCACATATGGGAATTCTTCCGGGAGACATTATACTACGAATCAATAATAAAGAGGTAATGACAGACCAGGGTATTGATGCTATATTGAGTGATTATCCCACCTTTATATGGGTTGATATTTTAAGGGATGAATCAAATACTTTAACGCTTGAGCATAAAAGCTATCCGGATGGAATTGCTGGTTTAGGAATAATTACAGTGCCTAGAGATGAAAATGTATCGAATGTATTGCAAACTTTGGAAAATAGGAGCTTATTAAGTAGAGTCATCAAAAAATTAAAATGAAATAATTGTTGACTTAATACGTAATATTTAGTATTCTAAAATATATAAGTAAATAGAAAGTACATTTTTAGTGTTTTACATTTCATGTCATATCTATAATATTGTTTTTATAAACGTTAAAACATAGAAAAGGAGCGGTGTTATGATATCAAGAGAAGTGGTGGTACAAAACCAAGTAGGGCTCCATGCTAGGCCAGCCACGTTTTTTATTCAAAAGGCTAATGAGTTCAAGTCAAGTATATGGGTAGAAAAAGATGAAAGAAAGGTTAATGCTAAGAGCTTATTAGGAGTTCTTTCTCTTGGAATCTCAAAAGGGACTCAAATCACAATAATTGCTGACGGTGCTGACGAAGAAAATGCAGTAAATGCGATGGTTAACTTAATTAATTCTAATTTTGCAGAGTAATAAAGCGGACATAAAAAATAACCTCATTCGAGTGAATGAGGTTATTTTTTTATGTCTATTTTCTATATATTTACTGATAATGATTTTACATGGCAGATAAAGTAAATAAGTTCACGGTTCACAGTAAAAGCTATTAAATTGTTTGCTACTGTTAACTGTGAACCGTGAACTATATATAGAAAAAATAGGTGGAAAAAAAATAAAAAATATATGATAATAGTAAAAGGAGGGAACCGTATGTTTGATATTCAGGAACAATTAAAAAAACTGCCCGACAGTCCCGGGGTATATATAATGAAAGACAAAGATAAAAACATAATATATATCGGCAAGGCAAAAATTCTTAAGAATAGAGTGAGACAGTATTTTCAATCATCAAAACATCATTCTCCTAAAGTACAATCTATGGTTGCAAATATTGCGGAATTTGAATACATTGTTACTGATTCTGAATTGGAAGCATTAGTGCTTGAATGCAATTTAATAAAGAAGCATAAACCAAGATATAATATACTATTGAAGGACGACAAACATTATCCATATATTAAAGTAACCATGAATGAAGAATATCCGAGAATTGTTATAACACGTAAAATCGAAAAAGATGGAGCAAAATATTTTGGGCCTTATACCAGCACTACGGCAGTTAGAGAAACAATTGACTTGATAAAAAAGGTATTTTGGATAAGAACTTGTAAAAAAGAGTTTCCAAGAGATATAGGAAAAGAAAGGCCCTGCCTCAATTATTATATCAAGCAATGTCTGGCTCCTTGCCAGGGGAATATCAATAAAGAATCTTACAGGCAAATGTTTAGAGATATATGTGCATTCCTAGACGGTAAACAGGACGCATTAATAGATAAATTAACAAGAGATATGCATGAGGCGGCTGAAAGGATGGATTTCGAGAAAGCTGCAAGTATAAGAGACAAAATTAATAATATCAAACAAATTGCAGAAAAACAAAAAATTATATCTTCTACTTTAAGCGATCAGGATGTTGTTGCTTTTGCAGCAGGGGAAGACGAGGCATGCGTACAGGTTTTCTTTATTCGGGGCGGAAAATTAATAGGAAGAGAGCATTTTATCATTGATGGAACTTCTCAAATGGAAAGTCAGGAAGTAATGACATCTTTTGTAAAGCAGTTTTATAACAGCACTTCCTATATTCCTAAGGAGATAGTCTTACAGGAAGATATTGATGAAGCTTCTATTATTGAATCCTGGTTAACAAGCAGACGTGGTTCAAAAGTTTATATAACAGTACCGCGAAAAGGTGAAAAGCAAAAGCTGATACAAATGGTTGCAAAAAATGCATTAGAAACGTTGCAGCAGTTTGAAGGGAAATTAAGGAAGGACAAACAATTTGTACAAAGTGCTTTAACAGAGCTAAAAAATTATTTGTCGTTAGAAAAATTACCGTATAGAATAGAAGCTTACGATATTTCTAATACTGGTGGAATTGAAAGTGTCGGATCCATGGTTGTATTTAAAAATGCCAAACCGTCAAATAGTGATTATAGAAAATTTAAGATCAAGTCGGTAATAGGGCCAAATGACTATGACAGCATGAAAGAGATACTATATAGAAGATTTAAGCGTGCAAACAAAGAAAGTGATTTAATAAAAAGTGGTGAATTGAATGAAGAGGATGCAAAATTTTATCAGCTGCCGGATCTAATATTAGTAGATGGTGGTAAAGGGCATGTTAGCTCTGTCAAGGAAATCTTAAATGAATTGAGGATAAATATTCCCGTCTTCGGAATGGTGAAAGATGACCGTCATAGGACTAGAGCAGCTGCAACAGAAGACTTGGAAATCAATATACCTGTTGATAGCAGTGCGTTCAGACTTCTTACGCAGATCCAAGATGAAGTACACAGAGTGGCTATCACTTATCATAGAAAATTGAGAAGTAAAAAAATCATACAATCAGAGTTGGAAGCTATAGATGGCATAGGTAGTGTAAGAAGAAAAAAATTATTACAACATTTTAAGTCTATAGATAAGATACGAATGGCCACCATTGACGAGCTTACCCAGGTAGAAGGTATGGATAAACGGTCAGCTGAAAGTGTTTATAATTATTTTCATGCTAAAAATAAATAATTAAATCAAGTAGTGCGATAGAGTAAAACGGAACATTAGTGTAATAAATTAAGATACGTCATAATGAAGACAAAAATTTAGTCATGTAGTTGTTTGAGTCTATAAATGAAATATGCTATATTATTAAAACTGTTGCAAAACAGCAATAACAACAAAAAATATGTTGAAAAATATATTGACATGAATAAAAGATTATGTTAATATATGAAAGTCGCACCAAGGAAAGCGGTTAAAAATACCAATAAAAAAGGTGTTGACAGATTAAAAAGATTATGTTAGTATAGCATTTGTCGCTTCGGTAAGAAGTGATAAAAAATATCAGAAAAAAGTTGTTGACAAACAAACTTTGATTTGGTATAATGAGTTTCGCCGCTTGAGAGAGCGGTAAAGGAATTGGTCTTTGAAAAGTAAACAGCGTAAGAGGTTCTCGTTGATTATAGTTCACAGTTCACGGTTCACAGTTCACAGAAGTGAGCGGTGAGAGTGAAAGTGTGAACAAAAAATGAGTAAACCTAGCGTACTTAATAAAGTAAGTTAGTAATAGTTTATGAGCTAAATTGAACGATTAATATATAACGGGGAACAGATTGGGTTGACAGAAGAGGTTCAGTGAACAGTGAACCGTGACCTGTGAACCGTGAACATATATTGAGAGTTTGATCCTGGCTCAGGACGAACGCTGGCGGCGTGCCTAACACATGCAAGTCGAGCGGAGGTATTGAAGGGAAACCTAAGATACCTTAGCGGCGGACGGGTGAGTAACGCGTGAGGAACCTGCCTTATACAGGGGGATAACACATCGAAAGATGTGCTAATACCGCATAAAGTCATCAGGACGCATGTCGTGATGACCAAAGGAGCAATCCGGTATAAGATGGCCTCGCGTCTGATTAGCTAGTTGGCAGGGTAACGGCCTACCAAGGCGACGATCAGTAGCCGACCTGAGAGGGTGACCGGCCACATTGGGACTGAGACACGGCCCAGACTCCTACGGGAGGCAGCAGTGGGGAATATTGCGCAATGGGGGAAACCCTGACGCAGCAACGCCGCGTGGAGGAAGAAGGTCTTCGGATCGTAAACTCTTGTCTTTAGGGACGAAAGATGACGGTACCTAAGGAGGAAGCCACGGCTAACTACGTGCCAGCAGCCGCGGTAATACGTAGGTGGCGAGCGTTGTCCGGAATTACTGGGTGTAAAGGGCGTGTAGGCGGGTAAGCAAGTCAGATGTGAAATACCGGGGCTCAACCCCGGGGCTGCATTTGAAACTGCATATCTTGAGTGCAGGAGAGGGAAGCGGAATTCCTAGTGTAGCGGTGAAATGCGTAGATATTAGGAGGAACACCAGTGGCGAAGGCGGCTTCCTGGACTGTAACTGACGCTGAGGCGCGAAAGCGTGGGGAGCGAACAGGATTAGATACCCTGGTAGTCCACGCCGTAAACGATGGATACTAGGTGTAGGAGGTATCGACCCCTTCTGTGCCGGAGTTAACACAATAAGTATCCCACCTGGGGAGTACGGCCGCAAGGTTGAAACTCAAAGGAATTGACGGGGGCCCGCACAAGCAGTGGAGTATGTGGTTTAATTCGAAGCAACGCGAAGAACCTTACCAGGGCTTGACATCTACCGAATCCTCTAGAGATAGGGGAGTGCCGTAAGGAACGGTAAGACAGGTGGTGCATGGTTGTCGTCAGCTCGTGTCGTGAGATGTTGGGTTAAGTCCCGCAACGAGCGCAACCCTTGTTGTTAGTTGCCAGCATTAAGTTGGGCACTCTAGCGAGACTGCCGGTGACAAAGCGGAGGAAGGTGGGGACGACGTCAAATCATCATGCCCCTTATGTCCTGGGCTACACACGTACTACAATGGCTGTCAACAAAGGGAAGCAAGACCGTGAGGTGGAGCAAATCCCCAAAAGCAGTCCCAGTGCAGATTGGAGGCTGCAACTCGCCTACATGAAGTCGGAATTGCTAGTAATCGCGGATCAGCATGCCGCGGTGAATACGTTCCCGGGCCTTGTACACACCGCCCGTCACACCATGAGAGTCGGCAACACCCGAAGCCTGTGAGCTAACGGAAGAGGCAGCAGTCGAAGGTGGGGCCGATGATTGGGGTGAAGTCGTAACAAGGTAGCCGTATCGGAAGGTGCGGCTAGATCACCTCCTTTCTAAAGAGAGAAGTTCCAATTAATAATTAATAATTATTAAAGTAAGGAACGAATCCTATGGTCGATACATTACGATAAGTAATGTCTGAGAACGCTTACGCTGTTTAATTTTGAAAGACCAATTCATTAGTGGACAGTGAATAGTGGGGAGTGGGGAGAAAACCATTACCCATGAAAGCATGAAGCTAATAAAAGGTTTTTCAATAGTAGTGTAGAAGTGCAGAGTAGCAGAAGGGGAAACTCCCCACTAATCACTCCACACTCCTCACTGACAATGTACCTTGAAAACTAAACAATGTAAAGACATGAGGAAAAGATCATAGGGTAACTGCAGTGGAGAACACTGTATTACACTGTAATTTCAAAGGCAAACTTTACTCATATAATTCTAAAAACAGGAGAACACCAGAATGTTCAATCAGTGAAGGATAAGGAAGTAAGGACTGGAGGAGGGAACTCCCCACTATCCACTTCCCACTCCACACTAAAACAAATGGTCAAGCTAGAAAGAGCGCAGGGTGGATGCCTTGGCATTAGGAGCCGAAGAAGGACGTGATAAGCTGCGAAAAGCTGCGGTGAGGCGCAAATAGCCTAAGACCCGCAGATATCCGAATGGGGGAACCCGGCCGGAGCAATATCCGGTCACCGTATAGTAAATCCATAGCTATGCGGGGGAATACCCGCTGAACTGAAACATCTAAGTAGGCGGAGGACAAGAAAGAAACATCGATTCCCTAAGTAGTGGCGAGCGAAAGGGGAAAAGGCCAAACCAGGGGTAGAAATACCTTTGGGGTTGAGGACTGAACAGTGCATCACAGGAGCTAGCAGAACTACCTGGAAAGGTAGACCACAGGGGGTAAAAGTCCTGTATGCGAAAGCAAAAGTGAGCCATCAGGATCCGGAGTACCATCGGGCACGTGAACTCCGGTGGGAAGCAGGGAGGACCACCTCCCAAGCCTAAATACTACCTAATGACCGAGAGAGGAAAGTACCGTGAGGGAAAGGTGAAAAGCACGCCGGGAGGGGAGTGAAAGAGAACCCGAAACCCTGTGTTTACAAGCAGACAAAGCACATTTAAGTGCGACGTCGTACTTTTTGTAGAACGGTCCGGCGAGTGTATGTATGCAGCGAGGTTAAGGTGTTAAGCACCGAAGCCGTAGGGAAACCGAGTGTGAAGAGCGCATAAAGTTGCATGCATACGACCCGAAACCGGGTGACCTACCCATGGACAGGATGAAGCGGGAGTAAAGTCTCGTGGAGGTCCGAACCCACCACTGTTGAAAAAGTGGGGGATGAGCTGTGGGTAGCGGAGAAATTCCAATCGAACTCGGAGATAGCTGGTTCTCCCCGAAATAGCTTTAGGGCTAGCCTCGGATTAATCTTATGGAGGTAAAGCACTGAATGGGCTAGGGGCCTTATCCGGTTACCGAACCCTATCAAACTCTGAATGCCATAGAGATGATGTCCGGGAGTCAGACTATGGGAGATAAGTTTCATAGTCAAAAGGGACACAGCCCAGACCAACAGCTAAGGTCCCCAAATAGGTTTAAGTGGTAAAGGATGTGGAGTTGCTAAAACAACCAGGATGTTGGCTTAGAAGCAGCCATTCATTCAAAGAGTGCGTAATAGCTCACTGGTCGAGTGATTCTGCGCCGAAAATGTAACGGGGCTAAAACCTATACCGAAGCTTTGGATACGCAAGTATGGTAGGGGAGCTTTCTATGGTAGGCAGAAGCATGACCGAAAGGACGTGTAGACGAGATAGAAGTGAGAATGCCGGAATGAGTAGCGAGAATTATGTGAGAATCATAATCGTCGAAAGCCTAAGGTTTCTTGAGGAAGGTTCGTCCGCTCAAGGTAAGTCGGGAGCTAAGGCGAGGCCGGAAGGCGTAGTCGATGCACATACGGTTGAAATTCCGTAACCACCGAAGCCGAAAAGTATGCAAGGGACGCAGGAAGATAGTCTGACCACACCGTTGGTAGAGTGTGGCGAAAGGGAGCGAAAACAAGTAGCGAAGCAGATGAATCTACACTGACAAGAAAAGCTTGCATATTGGTGAGGTGCCCGTACCGCAAACCGACACAGGTAGGTGAGGAGAGAATCCTAAGACGAACGGGAGAAGCGTTGTTAAGGAGCTCGGCAAATTGACCCCGTAACTTCGGGAGAAGGGGTGCCTGGGAGACCAGGCCGCAGAGAATAGGCCCAAGCGACTGTTTAGCAAAAACACAGGTCTCTGCTAAGTCGAAAGACGACGTATAGGGGCTGACGCCTGCCCGGTGCTGGAAGGTGAAGGGGAAAGGTTAGCGAAGAGCGAAGCTTTGAACTTAAGCCCCAGTAAACGGCGGCCGTAACTATAACGGTCCTAAGGTAGCGAAATTCCTTGTCAGGTAAGTTCTGACCCGCACGAATGGCGTAACGACTTGGGCACTGTCTCAACAGCGCGCCCGGCGAAATTGTAGTACCAGTGAAGCTGCTGGTTACCCGCGACTAGCCGGAAAGACCCCATGGAGCTTTACTGCAGCCTGATATTGGATTTTGGTATTTCATGCACAGGATAGGTGGGAGACTAAGAAATATGCACGCCAGTGTATATGGAGTCGACGTTGGGATACCACTCTTGAGATACCGAAATTCTAACCAGTACCCGTAAGCCGGGTATGGGACACTGTCAGGTGGGCAGTTTGACTGGGGCGGTCGCCTCCTAAAAGGTAACGGAGGCGCTCAAAGGTTAGCTCAGCGCGGTCGGAAATCGCGCAAAGAGTGTAAACGCAAAAGCTAGCCTAACTGCGAGACGGACAGGTCGAGCAGTAACGAAAGTTGGAGTTAGTGATCCGGCGGTAAGAGAGTGGCATTGACGTCGCACAACGGATAAAAGCTACACTGCGGATAACAGGCTTATCTCCCCCAAGAGTCCACATCGACGGGGAGGTTTGGCACCTCGATGTCGGCTCATCGCATCCTGGAGCTGAAGTAGGCTCCAAGGGTTGGGCTGTTCGCCCATTAAAGCGGTACGCGAGCTGGGGTCAGAACGTCGTGAGACAGTTCGGTCCCTATCTGTCGCGGGCGCAGGAAATTTGAAGGGAGCTGTCCTTAGTACGAGAGGACCGGGATGGACGCACCACTGGTGCACCAGTTGTACTGCCAAGTGCACAGCTGGGTAGCTAAGTGCGGCAGGGATAAACGCTGAAGGCATCTAAGCGTGAAGCCCCCCCTAAGATAAGATTTCCCATAGCAAAAGCTAGTAAGGTCCCATGAAGACTACATGGTAGATAGGTCAAAGGTGTAAGTGCAGTAATGCACTCAGCTGATTGATACTAATAGACCGAGGGCTTGACCAAGAAAGCAATTAACAATGAATAATTATTAAAGACGAGGTTAATTGCGGGAAAGAATATATGAAGAAGGTTTTTGCAAAAACCTCATGTTTTACATTGTATAGTTTTGAGGGTACATGAAACAGTTCACAGTTCATGGTTCACAGTTCACAGTAGAAAGGTGAATGGGGAACATGCTGGTGAACAAGAAAGAGTACCTAAGGCAATTAAAAGAGCAGGTTAAGAATTCAAGGGGAAACGAGATAAAAACTGTGAACCGTGAACTGTGAACTAGACACAGTTGAATTATCCGGTGACAATGACATGGAGGACACACCCGTTCCCATTCCGAACACGGTAGTTAAGCTCCATCGTGCCGATGATACTTGGAGGGGGACCTCCCGGGAAAGTAGGTCGTTGCCGGAACCGATATTCCTCAATAGCTCAGTCGGTAGAGCATGCGGCTGTTAACCGCAGGGTCGTAGGTTCGAGTCCTACTTGAGGAGCCATATATGGCCCATTGGTCAAGCGGTTAAGACACCGCCCTTTCACGGCGGTAACAGGGGTTCGAGTCCCCTATGGGTCACCACTTTTTTAGGGCCTTTAGCTCAGTTGGTTAGAGCAACCGGCTCATAACCGGTTGGTCCGGGGTTCGAGTCCCTGAAGGCCCACCAGTATCAATTAACAATTAATGATTAATAATGAATAATTAATGCGATTATAAGAGATTTTTTACTTATTTCTTTTCTTGAGTATTATAAAATAATATGTTATAATATTGCATAAGTAATGGATGATGTATTATTAATTATTAATTAAATATACAGGGGTATAGTTCAGCTGGTAGAGCAACGGTCTCCAAAACCGTGTGTCGTGGGTTCGAATCCTACTGCCCCTGCCAAATACGGCCCGGTAGTTCAGTCGGTTAGAATGCCAGCCTGTCACGCTGGAGGTCGAGGGTTCGAGCCCCTTCCGGGTCGCCAATGTTTTGCTGATGTAGCTCAGTAGGCAGAGCACTTCCTTGGTAAGGAAGAGGTTCGGCGGTTCGATCCCGCTCATCAGCTCCACTATTGAAAATTAATTTAGTGGCTAAATAATAACTGATTTGAGCGCCTGTAGCTCAGTAGGATAGAGCAACTGCCTTCTAAGCAGTGGGTCAGGAGTTCGAATCTCTTCAGGCGCGCCATTAAGTTAATATATGCACCATTAGCTCAGTTGGTAGAGCACCTGACTCTTAATCAGGGTGTCCTGGGTTCGAGTCCCCGATGGTGCACCAAGAAAACCTTGCAGTAAAACTGCAAGGTTTTCTCTTTTTTTGCAATGTAAAGATTTTGTTATATAAAAAATTGATATAATTTTGAACTTTTCCAAAATTACTATTTCCTAATTTGTTAAAAAGGTATATAATAATGTTTTGATAATACTAGTGTCAGGGGGGAAAGCTTTGGATAGTCCTTCGTTTTTTGTTACCTTGCAGCAAATAATTGATGAATTTCATCTGGAAAATGTAATGAATTATGAAAAGAGCAATGAAATAAAGGTTATCTCTACGGATGTTAACAGACCTGGACTTCAAATAGTAGGTTTCTTTGATTACTTTGATAATAATCGGCTTCAAATAATCGGTAAGGTTGAAACCACATATTTACAAAATCTTACATCATTGCAGAGATATGAAAGCTTCGATAGACTTTTTTCAAAAAAGATACCTGCTGTAATTATAACCAGAGACTTAGACATTTTCCCTGAAATGATAGAAGCAGCAAAAAAATATGAAACTCCAATTTTAAGAGCAAAAGATTCTACTTCCAGGTTTATGAGCAGTCTAATTGGATATCTTCACACCTGGCTTGCTCCAAGAATTACTCAACATGGTGTATTGGTTGAAGTATACGGTGAAGGTGTCTTAATTTTGGGTGAAAGTGGTGTTGGCAAGAGTGAAACAGCAATTGAATTGGTGAAAAGGGGGCATCGCTTAGTAGCTGATGATGCTGTGGAGATAAAAAAAGTATCAGAAAGAACATTGGTTGGAAGTGCTCCGGAAATTATTCGGCATTTCATAGAAATCAGGGGAATCGGAATAATAGACGTAAAGAAGATATTTGGTATGGGTGCCGTTAAAGATACAGAAAAAATTGATATGATTATTCATCTTGAATTATGGAAAGAAAATAAGCATTATGACAGATTAGGATTAGTGAATGAACATACCAATGTATTAGGGATAAATGTACCTTCCCTCACGATTCCGGTAAGGCCTGGAAGAAACCTTGCTGTTATTGTAGAAGTTGCAGCAATGAATAATAGACAAAAAAAGATGGGTTACAATGCTGCGGAAGAATTAAATCAAAGACTAATGGAGGAAATTGAAAAGAATAGTTTATAATGTATATAACGCGATAATGATTTTACATTGGAGGTATAACTGCTATGCGCATGCAAATACAGAAGTTAATGTAAGATCTTTAGTGCGTTCAATATAGTTTAATGGAGGAGATAAGTTGGAACTATTAATTGATACTCATTGTCATTCCGTTGCTACCGGACATGCTTATAGTACAATTCAGGAACTTGCAGAACAGGCAGCAAAGAAAGGATTAGAAATGATTGCAATTACTGACCACGGCGTAGCAATGGTCGATGCACCTCATTTATGGCATTTTGGAAATTTGAAGGTAGTACCGAGGGAGATCTATGGGGTTAAAATTCTGAGAGGTGTAGAAGCAAATATCATTGATATGGATGGGAACATTGACATGCCTGAAGAGTATCTTAGAAGACTTGATTGGGTTATTGCCAGTTTCCATGATGTGTGTATAAAGCCTGGCACGATAGAACAGCATACGCATGCATGGATTAAAGTTATTGAAAATCCTTATGTTGATGCTCTAGGTCATAGTGGTAATCCAGTATTTACTTACAACTTCGATGAAGTGTTGAGATGTGTAAAAGATTTTGATAAATTAGTAGAAATAAATAACCATTCCTTTTTGGTTAGGACTGGAAGTGAGATAAATTGCAAAATTATTGCACAAAAATGTAAGGAACTGGGCGTAAAAATCGTAGTCGGTAGTGATGCACATATCAGCTTTGATGTTGGGAAATTTGATAAAGTATATCAGCTTTTAGAAGAGGTAGGTATGCCTGAAGAGTTAATTATGAATACTTCAGCGCAGAAATTATTAGATTACCTGAAAAAAAGGAAAAATATTATTATATAAAGGGGGATATGTAATGTATATTGGTATTGATTTAGGTGGAACAAATATTGCCGTGGGTTTAGTTGATGAAAACGGTACTATTATTCACAAAGATAGTATTCCGACTAATGCTTCCAGACACTACTCTGAGATCATTAGAGATATGGCGCAGCTTTCTTTAAAGGTAATAGAAGATGCAGGATACCAATTAAAGGATATCAAATCTATCGGTATAGGGAGTCCGGGAACACCAAACAATGAGAAGGGTATTCTTGTCTATGCCAATAATCTTCAGTTTTATAATGTTCCAATGAGGGAAGAAATGCAAAAATATATTGATTTACCTGTGTATATAGAGAATGATGCTAACTGTGCTGCTCTTGCTGAGGCAGTAGCAGGTGCTGCAAAAGATGTAAACAACTCTATTACTATTACGCTTGGTACAGGAGTTGGCTCAGGCATTATCATTAATAAAAAGATTTATAGCGGGTTTAATTATGCCGGTGGAGAATTGGGCCATACAGTTATCGTGATGGATGGTGAACAGTGTACATGTGGGAGAAAAGGATGTTGGGAAGCTTATGCTTCTGCAACAGGCTTAATCCGGCAGACAAGGGAAGCGGCGGTAAAAAACCCCGATTCAATAATAAATAAATTGGTAGACGGAGACTTAGATAAAATAGGTGGTAAAACTGCTTTTGATGCTGCAAAAAAAGGAGACCCGGTCGGCCAAAAGGTAGTAGAGACATATATAAGATATTTGGCAGAAGGTATTGTTAATGTAATAAATGCTTTTCAGCCTGAAATGCTGGTCATCGGCGGTGGTATTTGCAAAGAGGGAGATTATCTTCTTAAACCGCTAAGAGAACTGGTTAAAGACAAGGTATACAGCAAAGATATTCCACAAACCGAGATTAGGATTGCACAGTTGGGTAATGATGCAGGGATTATAGGTGCAGCCATGCTGGGTAAGTAGTTTGAAGGTTTCTCAAAAAAAATGTGTATAGGATATCCTATATACATTTTTTTTTGGTATAATAGGACTGAGATTAAGGCAAAGGATATGATTGATAAAACAATTAATCTCAATCTTAGTAGTAATATATTAGGGACTGTAAGGATACAATAAAATGATAGGCTAAAATTAAGGAATTAAAACTGAAAATTTGTGGAGGGTGGAGAGTGGAGAGGTATAATGAGCTTATAGAAAGTTTAAGCACCATTATAAGTGAAAAAAATATACTTCAAAATGAATCTATGAAAAATCATACTTCCTTTAAAATTGGAGGTTGTGCAGATATAATGGTGCTGCCCCAAAACTATGAACAATTAGCCCAAACAGTCAGATTATGCAGAGAACAAAACATAGAATATTTTCTTATGGGAAATGGCTCTAACTTGCTAGTAACAGACAAAGGAATAAGAGGGGTTGTTATAAAAACCGTAAATTTCCTAAATAAGATTGAAGTATATGAAAATTATATAGAGTGTGAAGCAGGGGTTCTGCTTTCTAAGTTGGCTCATGCAGCATTGCAAAATGGATTAACCGGGTTGGAATTTGCCTCGGGTATTCCAGGTACACTGGGTGGTGCAGTAGTAATGAATGCAGGGGCCTATGATGGTGAAATGAAAGATGTTGTAATTGAAACAAAATATATCGATGAGGATGGAAAATTTTGCACCGTGGCAGGAGAGCAGCATAAATTTGGATATAGGACCAGTATATTTCAGGGAACAAATAAAATAGTAGTGAGTTCCAGACTCAAACTTGAATATGGCGATAAAAAGAGTATTAAAGAAAAAATGGATGATTTAAATAAGAGAAGAAGAGACAAACAGCCGCTGGAAATGCCTAGTGCCGGAAGTGTTTTTCGCAGGCCGGAGGGATATTATGCTGGAAAGCTTATACAGGACAGCGGATTAAGAGGTTACAGCATTGGAGGAGCTCAAGTATCAGAAAAACATTGTGGTTTTATTGTAAATAAAGGAAATGCAACAGCTCAGGATGTACTAGATTTAATAAAATACATACAAGAAACAGTAAAGTCTAAGTTTGGTGTAGCGTTAGATACAGAAGTGAAAGTAATTGGTGAGAGGTGATCGAATGAGGTTCGTAATTATTACCGGATTATCAGGGGCGGGAAAAAGCCAGGCAATTAGATGCATGGAAGATTTGGGATTTTATTGCGTTGACAATATGCCACCGGCATTGATACCAAAGTTTGCTGAAATATGCTTTCAATCCCAGGGGAAAATAGAGAAGGTGGCGCTTGTAATTGATATAAGAGGTGGAGATTTATTCAACGAACTTTTCAATGGACTGGATTCTTTAACAGAAGCGGGATATATGTATGAAATTCTATTTTTAGAAGCAAGTGATGAAGTATTGATTAAACGATATAAAGAAAGCAGACGAAAGCATCCGCTGGCTTCTGAGGGCAGAATTGTTGAAGCAATTGAAGCCGAAAGGAAATTATTGCAGGACGTAAGAAACAGGGCAGACCATATCATTGATACTTCAAATTTACTGGCCCGCCAGTTAAAAGAACAATTAACCAGTATATTTGTTGAGGGGAAACAGTTTGAAGGTATTATTATCACTGTTTTATCTTTTGGTTTTAAATATGGAATACCGTTGGATTCAGATCTTGTATTTGATGTAAGGTTTCTCCCCAATCCATATTATATAAACTCGTTGAAAGACCATACCGGACAAGATGAGGATGTAAGAAATTACGTACTTAAGTGGCCGCAAGCGAATGAGTTTCTTAAAAAGCTTGAGGATCTGGTAGAGTTTCTCATACCCAACTATATAGAAGAAGGTAAATCGCAACTGGTAATATCTATTGGTTGTACAGGGGGAAAGCATCGTTCAGTAACAATTGCAGAAGCCTTATATAAATACCTTATTGAAAAAAATCATAGAGCTATTATTCATCATAGGGATATTGAAAAAGATAATAGAGGTGGACAATAGTGAATTTTAACAGGGGGTTTGAGACCATAAGCAAAGGAATAACGTATTGGCGGGAGAGCATAAAAAACGTATTTAAAAATAATAAAATAAAAATTACAATTGATGAAGATGGGATAGGAAACCTTGTATATGAAAGAAGCGTAACAGTAAAAGGTCCCAGGATCGTTGCTCTGGGTGGGGGCACAGGGCTTTCTACCATGTTGCGTGGATTAAAATTTTATACATCAAATTTGACTGCGGTGGTTACCGTTGCGGATGATGGAGGTGGATCGGGTATCCTAAGACAGGATTTAGGAATGCTGCCTCCAGGAGATATTCGAAATTGTATTTTAGCCTTGGCAGATACTGAACCAATAATGAAACAGCTATTACAATATAGATTTACAGAAGGAACTTTAAAAGGCCAAAGTTTTGGAAATTTGTTTCTGGCAGCTATGAACGGTATTTCTAATAGTTTTGAAGAAGCGATACAAAGGATGAGTGATGTATTGGCAGTTACCGGGAGGGTACTTCCTGTTACCTCTCAGGATATACAACTGTGTGCACTGTTGGAAAATGGAATAGAGGTGTGTGGAGAGTCAAAAATTGCAGAACAAAAGAGGATGTATAATAGCCGTATTAGAAAGGTATATCTGATTCCGGAAAATGTGGAACCACTGAACGATGTAATGGAAGCGATCTCCAAAGCTGATATTATTGTCATAGGCCCCGGAAGTCTTTATACAAGTATTTTGCCTAACCTTATCGTAAAAGGTGTAGCCCAAGCAATAAAAAACAGCAGGGCTCTTAAGTTATATGTATGTAATATTATGACGCAGCCTGGTGAGACAGAGGGGTATACTGCTCATGATCATGTTGCTGCAATTGAGGAACATGTAGGTAAAGGATTAATTGATTATTGTATTGTGAATACCCAATCAATCCCCCAGGAATTATTAAGTAAATACAGGGACGATGGAGCACAAGCTGTGGTAGTAGATAAAAACAAGTTTAAAGAAGAAAACATAACGTTAATTGAAAAAGACATCTTAAGTACTTCTAATGGGTATATAAGACATGATACAGATAAGCTTGCAAGAATTATTGCCCGCTTGGTATTAAACGAAGTTCTATATAAAGATAAGAGAAGAATAATAGATTACTATTATGTAAAAGATAGATTAAAGAAGAAAGATTGAGGTTTAGATTAAGATTTTTGAACATCAGGATTGTGAATGCAAAACCTCAATCTCAATCTTAATCTCAACATGTGGAGGACGGCATGGAATTTGGAAAGGATAGCTGGAGAACTTTTGAACAGGGAATACAAAGGGAATGGCTGCTGACTAACGGAATAGGAGGTTTCTCTTCGTCTACTATTATAGGTGCTAATACAAGAAGATATCATGGTCTCCTTATAGCTTCATTAAAACCGCCTGTAATGAGACATCTTATTCTTTCAAAATTGGATGAAAGTATAATTATAAATGGTATTTCATATAATTTATATACCAATCAAACCATCGGACATATTAGTGAAGGATATTTATATCAGCAGAGATTCATAATGGACCCAATACCTACTTATGTTTATAATGTGGAAGATATTTTTATAGAGAAGAAAATATGCATGGTTTATGGAGAAAATAAGATTATCATTATGTATAAAATTATTCCCGGTGAGAGGGGTTGCAAACTAAAAATAGCCCCATTAGTTAACTTCAGAGATTATCATTTTAATTCCTCCAAAAGTTATTTAAATTTTGAACAGAGAGAGGAAGAGAATGGGACTGTTGTAAGGCCTCAGTATTATGATATTGATATATTCTTGAATATTAGTGAAGGCAGGTATATAAAGCAGGATGATCTATATTTTTACAATATGGATTATGCCATTGAACGGGAAAGAGGTTTGCACTCTATCGAGGATCATTATATACCGGGATTATTTGAAGTGGAAATTAATCCTGGTAAAGAAAAGTATATTACCATTACCGCTGGCATCGGACAACAGGAAAAACTTGATGGAAATAGAGTGATAGAAGCTGAGTTAAACCGGATAAACTCACTGGTCAACAATGCAGGGTATCAAGATGATTTTGTAAACAGTCTGGTAAAAGCATGTGATAATTTCATAGTTTATCGTGAATCTACCCATTCAAAAACTGTAATTGCGGGTTATCCCTGGTTTACCGATTGGGGAAGAGATACTATGATTTCATTACCAGGGTTAACGTTGGTAACAAAAAGATATGATGATGCTAAAAATATTTTATACACCTTTTCACATTATATAAAACATGGGCTAATTCCTAACATGTTTCCTGACGCTGGCGAAGAACCTGGGTACAATACGGTTGATGCTGCCCTTTGGTATATTCATGCCGTTTATAAATACTTACAATATACAGGAGATTATGAGTTTATAAAGACAAACATATATGAAAGACTTAAAGAAATTATTGACTCTTATGCAGGAGGAACTCTTTACAATATAAAAATGGATGATGACGGTTTAATTAGTGCAGGAAGCTCAGCAATACAGCTCACATGGATGGATGCAAAAATAGGTGATTGGGTTGTAACGTCCCGCCATGGCAAAGCGGTAGAGGTTAATGCATTATGGTATAATGCATTAAATATTATGGCACATATTTCAGGGTACTTTGGTGAAAATAATTTCAGATATCTTGAAATTGCCTCTCGAGTAAAAATATCTTTTGAAAAGCAATTTTGGAATGAGAAAAAACAGTGTTTATTTGATATTGTTAATGAAGAAGGAAAGGATGATAAAATAAGACCGAATCAAATTTTTGCTATGAGTCTTGCTTTTCCAATCATTGAAGGGGAAAAAGCCCGTCATGTAGTGAATGTTGTGTTACAACAACTTTATGCTACATATGGATTAAGAAGTTTATCACCCCTTAATAATGAATATATTGGCATATATGCAGGTGACCAGTTTAAGAGAGATGCAGCTTACCATCAGGGGACTGCATGGAGCTGGTTGATTGGACATTTTATTACTGCTTACAGAAAAACTTATAATTATTCTGAAGAAAGCAGGCAATTTTGCCTTAATTTGATACGCCCCTTCAAAGACCATTTAAAGGATGCCTGTGTCGGTTCAATATCAGAAATCTTTGACGGTAATCCGCCCAATATCCCACGGGGTTGTTTCGCACAGGCATGGGGAGTAGCAGAGGTGCTGAGGGCTTACGTAGAAGACATTTTATTAATTAATGAAAGACCAAATTACCAGTAAAAAATTTTTGAATGATATTATGGAAAGAGCGTTTCATAATTGGGGGTGAGGAAATGTCTTTCTCTTCTAGAACAAAGAATGAATTGTGCAGATTAGAAAAAGATGGTAACTGTTGTTGTATTGCTGAACTTGCGGGGATTATTTGTTTTGCAGGTATAATTAAGAATGGAACTGATGAAAATTATTTAAAGATTAGTACTGAAAATGCTTCGGTTGCAAGAAGGGTATTTAACCTGACCAAATGGACCTTTGGAGTTCATACAATTATAAATATAAAAAAGAATAGGTCACCTAAGCATATGAATAGTTATTCTCTATATGTCAAGGATAAAGAGAACCTAAGTAGAATTCTTAAAGAGTTGAGATTAATTAGCAGTGGAGGAGACTATGAAAACTTGATATGTTTTCGAATAAATAACCATATGGTTGATAGGGAATGCTGTAAGAAAGCATTTATAAGAGGGGCTTTTTTAGGAGGGGGGTCAATAACCGATCCTGAAAGCACATATCATCTGGAATTGGTAACCCACCATTATCTTTTAAGCAAGGATGTATGTGATCTTCTTGGACAATTTGACCTTCAGGCCAAAACAATCTTAAGGAAATCTAATTATGTTATTTACTTTAAAGGAAGTGAAAACATTGTTGATTTCTTGAATATAATAGGAGCACACAAGTCTTTGATGGAATTAGAGAATATACGTATTATGAAAGAGATGAGAAACAATGTAAACCGCATGGTGAATTGTGAGACAGCTAATCTGGAGAAGACTGTAAATGCCTCGTTAAAACAAATACAAAATATAGAATTTATACAAAATACTTTAGGATTGGAGAAATTACCAGCAGTTTTACAGGAAATTGCCAGATTGCGATTAGAATATAAGGAAGCCAGTCTAAAGGAATTAGGAGAAATGCTTCATCCTCCTATCGGAAAGTCAGGGGTTAACCATAGGCTAAGAAAGTTACAAAATATTGCAGAAAACCTGCAGAATGCCCATAAGAAATAGTGTTTTTTTACATGGGTCTAAAGGACTATTTTTTACAAAATCCAGAGGTTTTATAGGATTTCCTCTTGTATTTATAAAGTATCTATGATATTTTAAAATTGCTGTAAATAATTGTAGAAAAATATGATATTTTAGACTTTATGATAATGGTATGACCGGACTATTTCGTGCTTTATTGTACCAATTAACTGGGGGAAACAAATGAGAAAAATATCATTAAGCAACGTTCAAAGTGGTATGAAGCTGGCAAGGTCCATCTATACAGAAAACGGACATATATTACTAGGTGCCGGTATGGAACTTAAGCAAGCATATATTAACCGTTTAAAAGACTGCAATATATCAGAAATATATATAGAGGATGAAATCTCAAAAGATATAGATGTCAGAGATGTTATCAATGAAAGGACCCGTGTGGAAGCAAAAGCCTTAATTAAAAATATTATGGATGAGTGTAAAACCACTTCTCATTTTACTTCCGATCGGGTCAAGAGTATGGTAAACCGAATTATTGATGAATTACTGGAAAATAAAGATATTTTAGTAAATCTTAGTGATTTGAAAACTGTGGATGATTATACCTTTGCCCATTCGGTCAATGTCTGCGTCCTTTCCCTTATTACTGGAATCAGGCTGGGACTTAATCAACTAAGGTTAAGGGATTTGGGAGTTGGTGCCTTATTGCATGACATTGGCAAAGTGGTTATCCCAGAAGAGATTCTAAAAAAACCGTCCCAGTTAACAGATGATGAATTTGAAAAAATAAAACAGCATACGGTTTTAGGATATCAAATGGTAAAGGATAATCCAAACATCAGTGCTTCTTCAGCTTATATTGTACTTGGACACCATGAAAGATTTGATGGAAGTGGTTATCCTCTTAAGATCAAAGGTGAAAATATTCATTTATTTGCCAGAATTGTAGCTATTGCTGATGTTTATGATGCACTAACATCCGATAGAGTGTACAGAAAAAAAATAAAAGTCCATGAAGTAATCGAATATATTACTGCGCTCGGTGCACAACAGTTTGACAAGACTATTCTACAATGTTTTGTAAGAAATATTGCATTATACCCTGTGGGAACAGGGGTCTTACTTAGTGATGGAGCAAAAGGTATTATAGTGGACGTTAATAGAGAATTACCAACAAGGCCAATTGTCCGTATTATCTATAATAATAATGGGCAAAAAGCTGATGCTTTTACAGAAATAGATCTAACAAAAAGGTTAAATATAATGATAGTAGATACGTGTGAAATATAGTTCATTTAGAACTATATAAATAACACTAAATATCTTACATGCATTGTGACGGATAAGCAGCACCATGTATGGAATGTTGCAGCCGGAAAATCACCATGGAGGGTGATTTTAGCTTGAGATTAAGATTGAGATTATTTATGAGCTTTATATTTTCTCAATCTTAATCTTTTTCTTTTGGGCAAAATACATTATAATAATAACTAGAGAACACATCAGGAAGGCGATTAGGCATGATGAAATCATTTGTCCATTTGCATGTGCATACACAATATAGCCTGCTGGATGGGGCATGTAGAATTAAAGACCTGGTAAAAAAAGCGAAAGATCTTGGAATGGATAGTATTGCTATTACTGACCATGGCGTAATGTATGGTGTTATTGAATTTTATAAGGAAGCGAAAAAAGAAGGTATTAAGCCTATTATAGGTTGTGAGGTATATACGGCTGCACGTTCGCGCCATGATAGAGTAAGCGAATTAGATGGAAACCAGGGGCATCTTGTCCTTTTAGCAAAAGATATTACAGGGTACAAGAATCTCATGAATATTGTCTCTATAGGCTTTACCGAGGGCTTTTACTATAAACCGAGAATAGACTTTGAAATACTGGAAAAATATCATGAAGGCCTTATTGCTCTTAGTGCCTGTCTTGGAGGAGATATACCGAAGGCTTTGCTAAATGGTAATTATGAACAGGCAAAGCAATTGACATATAAGTATGCCGGTATTTTTGGTAAAGATAATTTTTATTTAGAATTGCAAGACCATGGTATTCACGAACAACGCATTGTAAATCAGCAGCTTGTTAAGCTTTCAAAAGAAACAGGCATCGGTTTGGTTGCTACTAACGATATTCACTATATCAGCAAAGAAGATGCCAAAAACCAGGATGTTTTAGTATGTATTCAAACGGGAAAAACTGTAGATGAAGAAGACCGGTTAAAATTTGAAACTTCAGAATTCTATTTAAAATCAGCAGAAGAAATGGTGGAATTATTTCCTTTTGCATTAGAAGCAATAGAAAACACTGTAAAGATTGCCGAGCGATGCAATGTAGAATTTGAATTTGGAAAGTTGCATTTGCCTTCTTATCACGTTCCAGACAACATAGAACCTTTTGACTATTTGGCCGGTTTATGCCAGCAAGGGTTAAAAGCCAGATATGGGGAAATAACTCCAGAAATTCAGCACAAGCTGAACTATGAACTTGAAGTAATTAAGAATATGGGATATGTAGATTATTTCCTCATCGTATGGGATTTTATAAAGTATGCCCGGGACCATGGAATTATGGTCGGACCAGGCAGGGGATCTGCAGCTGGAAGCCTGGTATCTTATTGTCTGGGTATAACCAATATTGATCCCATAAAATACAATCTTTTGTTTGAAAGGTTCCTTAATCCTGAACGAATCAGCATGCCTGACATAGATATAGATTTTTGCTATGAACGCAGGCAGGAAGTTATTGATTATGTTATAGGGAAATATGGTGAGGATAGAGTTGCACAGATAATTACCTTTGGAACCATGGCAGCACGGGCAGCCATCAGAGATGTGGGTAGAGCACTTAATATACCCTATGCAGATGTAGATATTGTAGCAAAACATATTCCATTTGAACTGGGTATGACCATTGATAGGGCACTTGAAGTAAACAGTGATTTGAAAAAAATGTATGAAAATGATGAAAGAGTTCGGCAGTTAATTGATACGGCGAAAGCACTTGAAGGACTTCCACGCCACGCATCAACTCATGCGGCAGGCGTCGTTATTTCTAAAGAACCTATATCCACCTATGTACCCTTGCAAAAAAATGATGACAATATAACCACCCAGTTTCCTATGGGAACGCTGGAGGAATTAGGCCTTTTAAAGATGGACTTTTTAGGTCTGAGAACATTAACGGTAATACGAGATGCTGTTAATATGATTAAGCAATCGAAAAACATAGAAATTGATATTAACAGTATTAGTTTTGACGATAAACCGGTGTTTGAAATTTTGTGCCAGGGTTATACGGAGGGAGTATTCCAGCTTGAAAGTGCAGGAATGAAGCAATTTATGAAAGAACTACAACCCCAGTCATTGGAGGATATCATTGCAGGTATCTCCCTGTACAGACCCGGACCGATGGACCAGATTCCACGTTATATAAGGAATAAGAATAATCCTCATGAAATAAGATACAAGCATCCTCTGCTTGAAAATATCTTAAATGTTACCTATGGTTGTATCATTTACCAGGAACAGGTTATGCAGATTGTGCGGGAATTAGGAGGATATTCCTTAGGCCGGGCAGACCTTGTAAGGCGTGCCATGTCAAAAAAGAAAGCCGACGTAATGGAAAAAGAAAAAAATAACTTTATTTACGGGATTGTCGATGAAACAGGAGAGGTGATTCTTCCCGGAGCAATTAGAAGAGGTGTAGAGGAACGAGTGGCAGAGGAAATATTTGATGAAATGATGGATTTTGCCAAATATGCCTTTAATAAATCGCATGCTGCTGCATATGCAGTTATCGCATACCAGACTGCATGGTTAAAATGCTATTATCCTACAGAATTTATGGCTGCACTGCTTACGAGTGTTCTGGATAACAGTACAAAGGTGTCTCAATATATTCAAGAATGTAAAAGGTTGGGTATTAAACTTTTACCTCCTGACATTAACGAAAGCTATGATGGTTTTACTGTGTCGGGTAACTGTATAAGGTTTGGACTGGTCGCAGTTAAAAATGTAGGGAGAAACATCATCAGGGATGTAGTTGAAGAACGTACAACAAGAGGAGCCTTTAAAAGCTTTAGGGATTTCTGTGAAAGAATGAGTGAAAAAGACCTTAATAAGAGACTGATAGAAAGTCTGATAAAATGTGGTGCATTTGACTGCTTTGGGGTGTATCGTTCCCAATTGATGGCGGTGTATGAAAAAATTATAGATAGCATTGGACAAAACAAAAAGAGAAATCTTGACGGACAAATCTCTTTGTTTTGTAACGAATTTAACAGCAGGCATAATTTTTCAGTGAATGATGATTTGCCTCAAATTAAGGAATATCCTGTGAAGGTGCTGTTATCCATGGAAAAGGAGACTATTGGATTATACCTTTCAGGGCACCCTCTGGATCCGTATCGGATCCAATTAGATCAGGTTATCAATGCGACAACTGCAGACATTTTATCTTTAGAAGAAAATATATCAGAAACTAATTTGAATCACAGCACTAAAGTTTTAGCCGACGGGACTGAAGTCATTTTAGGTGGAATTATCATTAGCAAGAAAACAAAGACAACAAAGAATAATAGTCTTATGGCCTTTATTACATTGGAAGATTTATTTGGTACTATAGAAGTAATTGTATTTCCGAAAATTTTAGACAAATATTACAATTATATTATAGAAGATAATATTGTTACAATAAAAGGAAGAATAAGCATACGGGAGGAAGAGCAGCCTAAAATATTATGTGAAGAAATAATGCCATTAAAGATGATTAGTAAGGCTAAAAAATTATATATAAAAATCAGGAGTAAAAATAATAACATATTAGACAGGGTAACTCCGGTTTTACGTTTTTTTAATGGTGATACCCCGGTGTATGTGTACTTTGAAGAAAATGAGAAAATAACTGTAGCTTCCAGGGATATGTGGGTCAATTTGAATGATCTTTTAATTACAGAATTAAAAAATATTGTAGGAGATGAGTGCATAAAAGTTGTAGACTGCGGTTAATAGGCGTTAGAACTTAACATGAAAAAATCAATGGGCGTATATTTTTAGTTGAAGAATATTATGGAAAGAACGTTGCGAAAAGGCTTAGAGCCTATTATAACAATATTTTTTAACTAAATTAAATGCACCCAAAATCAATAAATGTATTGATTTTTATACTAAAATAATATAATATTAGTGCGAGGTGTTTTATATGAGTGAAGAATATAATAGTATATCAGGAGACTATATTATAGTAAAAGCGGAAGAAAATGGTGTAAATATAATCGGGTTGACAAGAGGAAAAGATACCAAATTTCATCATACCGAAAAACTGGACAAAGGAGAAGTATATATTGCCCAATTTACCGAAAACACTTCTGCAATGAAAGTAAGAGGAAAAGCAGTGATATACTGTAAGCATGGTGTTATCAATGTTGGTGAATAGTATGTCTTCCTTTGGGCATAGCATGTTGAGGAGGGGCGTGTTATTATGTGGACTGTAGTTTATATGGCCCAGAGTAAAGAAATTGTTATAAAACTGCAGCAGGTATTGGAAAAAGAAGGGTTGTTGGTAAAGATACGGCCTATAAGCAAAAATTTAGATAATAACGATAATTATTATGAGGTGCTTGTTCCTGAATCGGAAGTAGAAGAAGCACACAGCATTATTATTGATACAGGGTTTTAACCCTTTTTTAAAAAGTTTATTAATTAATTAAAATAACTATTGAGGGGGATATTTATGGCAGAAATAAAGACAATAGGTGTATTAACCAGTGGTGGAGATGCTCCAGGTATGAACGCTGCTATTCGTGCCGTTGTACGTGCAGGGATCCACTACGGACTTAAGGTAATGGGCATAAGAAAAGGATATAATGGTCTCATTAATGGAGATATTTTTGAAATGAACCTGAGGTCAGTTTCAGACATTTTGCACCGGGGAGGTACTATACTACAAACTGCCAGAAGTGCTGAATTTGCTACAGAAGCCGGTTTGAATAAGGCTGTAACCATTACCAAGATTTTTGGAATTGACGGCATTGTCGTAATAGGCGGTGATGGCTCTTTCAGGGGCGCAAGGGATTTAAGCAATTTAGGTGTTCCGACGGTAGGAATTCCTGGAACCATTGATAATGATATCGCATGCTCCGATTATACCATCGGATTTGATACTGCTTTAAATACTGTAAAGGATGCCATCGATAAGATCAGAGATACGGCCACCTCCCATGAACGATGCAGTGTTATTGAGGTAATGGGCAGGCATGCGGGATATATTGCAATACATGCGGGTATTGCTACCGGTGCTGAAGCAATTATTATTCCGGAAAAAGAATTTGACTTTCATAGGGATATCATAAAACCTATTATAGAAGGAAAGCACAGAGGCAAAAAGCATGACATTGTTATTTTAGCTGAAGGTATTGGTGGTGCCGTTGAAATGGCAAAGAAAATTCAGGCTGAAACCGGAATTGAAGCCAGGGCAACTATTTTAGGACATATTCAAAGAGGTGGAAGCCCTACTGTAATGGACAGGGTTATTGCCAGTCAGATGGGAGCTAAGGCTGTACAACTGCTTAAAGATGGAATCGGAAACAGAGTTATCGCTATGAAAGATAACAAAATAGTCGATTTTGATATTGTAGAAGCATTAAATATGACAAAGACTGTTGATCAGGATATGGTAGAACTTGCAAAGATATTGGCAATGTAGTAATATTAATAATAGTTAGGTTAAAGAGTGAAGAGTATAACTTTTCACTCTTCATTTTTGAAAGGAGATCATTATTACTTATGAGAAAAACTAAAATTGTTTGTACTCTGGGGCCAGCAACGGATGACATCAACGTATTGAGAAAGCTTATAGAAAAAGGTATGAATGTAGCAAGGCTGAATTTTTCTCATGGCAGCCATGATGACCAGCAAAAGAGAGTAGATGCATTAAAAAAAATAAGGGATGAATTGCAGGTACCTGTCGCTTTGTTGTTGGATACTAAAGGGCCTGAAATAAGAATTAAGCACTTCAAAAATGATGTTGTCGAATTAAAAGAAGGACAAATATTTACTCTAACCACCAGAGAAATTGAGGGTGATGCAGAAATCGTATCTATTACCTATAAAAATCTCCCGCAAGATGTAAGAAGTGGAAATAGAATATTAATAGATGATGGATTGATTGAATTAATAGTACAAGAAGTCAGTGATACCGACATCAAATGTGAAGTCCAAAATGGCGGCAAGGTAAGCAACCATAAAGGTGTAAACGTGCCGGGTGTATCCATCAAATTACCTTATATTAGTGAAAAGGATAGAGAGGATATATTGTTTGGTATAAGGAATGATTTTGACTTTATTGCAGCTTCTTTTGTTCGAACAGCCCAAGATGTGTTGGAGGTAAGGAAAATACTTGAGCAAAATGGCGGGAAAGGAATTCAGATTATTGCCAAAATTGAAAATGGTGAGGGCGTCACAAACATAGATGATATTTTAAGAGTCAGCGATGGTATTATGGTTGCCAGAGGTGATATGGGTGTTGAGATTCCTCTGGAAGAGCTTCCTGTCATTCAAAAAATGCTAATTGAGAAGTGTTACCAGGCAGGTAAACCGGTAATTACCGCAACTCAGATGTTGGACTCGATGATTAGAAATCCGAGACCTACCCGTGCAGAGACTACGGACATTGCAAATGCGATTTATGACGGAACCAGTGCTATTATGCTTTCGGGGGAAACTTCAGTCGGTAAGTATCCTGTTGAAAGTCTGGTAACAATGGCAAGAATAGCTAGAAGGACCGAAGATTCAATTGACTACAAAAAAAGATTTGCAATCACACAATTTAATTTATTACCTAATGTTACGAATGCTATAAGCCATGCCACCTGTACCACTGCCCATGACCTGGGTGCTGCAGCAATCATATCTGTAACCAAATCGGGGCATACGGCAAGAATGGTTTCAAAGTTCAGACCGGCATGCCCAATTATAGCAACTACAGTTTCTGAAAAGGTCTATAGGCAACTGGCGCTTTCATGGGGTGTTTATCCTTTTTTATCGGAATTAAAGGTAACAACTGATGATTTATTTGAGCATGCCGTTGAAAAAGCTGTACAATCAGGGATTGTAAAAAATGGTGACCTTGTAGTGATTACAGCAGGTATGCCGGTAGGCATAAGCGGTACTACCAATATTTTAAAAGTCCATTTGGTTGGTCATGTGTTAGTAGAAGGAAGCGGTGTAAATAATTTGTCGGTAAGTGGAAATGTGTGTGTTGCAAAGAGCGCTGAACAGGCACTAAGAGAATTTAATGAAGGAGATATACTGGTTATTAGTTCAACTTCCAATGAACTCCTGCCCATTCTCAAGAAAGCGAGCGGAATTATCACAGAAGAAGAAGGAATCACCTCCCATGCTGCAATTGTAGGCATGACTCTTGATATCCCTGTGATTACGGGAGCAAAAGAGGCAACAGAAATACTAAAGAGTGGTACTACCGTTACTATTGACAGTTCAAGGGGCCTAGTATATAGTGGAGTAACGAAAGTGCTATAATTTATAGTTCGGGGTTCGGAGTTAAAAACTACATAAATGAGAATTTCTGGGATCCGAATCCCGAACTCCGAACTATATACTGGAGGTTTAACTATGTATATTAACGAGACGAAAATCAAGGTAAGATATGTCGAAACTGACCAGATGGGAATCGTACATCATTCTAACTACTACTCCTGGTTTGAGGTGGGGAGGACGGAATTTTTTGAGCAAACAGGGATGTCCTATGGGGATATAGAGTGTCAAGGTATTCTTTTTCCACTTATAGAGAGCGGCTGTATATACAAAGAAGGAGCGAAATACCAGGATGAGTTGACTATAAGGACGTGGATACAGGAGTTGGGGAATGTCCGGGTTACCTTCTGTTATGAAGTTATTAGAGATAGAGACCATAAGCTGTTAGCTGCAGGGAAAACGGTACATGCATTTGTGAACAGGGAATTTAAACCAATCAATTTAAAAAAGATAAATAAAGATTTGTGGGAGAAACTAAAGGTATTGATTGCAACTGAAGAATAAAGATTAAACGTTTATTATAAATACTGTATTATGTTATAGATACTTAATCTTATTTTATCTTATTTTTTATCTCTATGGGTGTATTTAATTTAGTTGATGAATATTTATGGAAAGAACGTTGTGAAAAGGCTTAGAGATTGGAATAATATTCATCAACTAAAAAATATCCACCCTATATCTATCTTTACTTTATATATGAGTATAATATATAATGTAAAATGAAATTATAAAGTTTATGCTATAATTTTATTTTTGAGGTGATTCGTTGAATATTCCAAATATATTGACAACTATTAGATTTTTGCTTGTTCCGGTTTTTGTATATTTTTTCTTTTCTGATTTGGAAAATAGTTACTTTATCTCTGCAATTATATTTATATTTGCCGGTGTGACTGATGTTTTAGATGGATATATTGCAAGAAAATGCAACATGATTACAAAATGGGGAAAATTATTAGATCCCTTAGCAGACAAGCTTATGCAGCTTACCGTAATATTTTGTCTGACGTATAGGGGGCTTGTGCCTTTGTGGGCAATTTATATTATTCTGACAAAAGAAATACTTATGGTGCTTGGAAGTATATTACTCTATAGAGATGAGATTGTTGTTAGTGCTACATGGTATGGTAAAGCTGCAACTGTTTTATTTTACTTAGCGATTCTGGCTATTATACTCCTGGATACATCTGATATGCAGAGTACATTTTTGATAGGGATTGCAGTAGGCAGTGGAGTTTTTGCTTTTGTAAGATATAGCCTAAATTTTAAACAGATAAAGTTTTCTCATAAGCATAATTTTAACATGGCAAATAGAAGTGAAAAAAACAAATAAGATTTTAAAAGTAAATCTTGAAAAATTCTTTAGAATACTTTATAATGTAAAAATAGTGATAGGTAATCAATCTATTTAAGCTATTAAAAAAAATAATTTCAAGTATATGTTCGTCGGGGTGTAGCTCAGTTTGGTATGAGTGCTTGGTTCGGGACCAAGAGGCCGTGGGTTCGAGTCCCACCACTCCGACCAATCTTTTAGAAACGTATTACAAAGGTTCTTGTAAAAACAAAAAAATAAGCAGTTGCAGAGAAATGGAAATTTAAAGCAAAAACCATATCAACGATGAAAGAGAAGAGTATGCACTGGCTGTTCTTAAGAGAGGAAAACCCGCAGGCTGGAAGGTTTTCTAGAAAAAGGGTGCTGAAGGTAGCTCTGGAGTTTCACGACTGAAGTGAATAGTAGGTTGTGACGGTGGTTCCGTTAATGCTGTGTGAATGTGTGACTTTTTAGAAGCACACATCTATAGAGAGCTCATGATTTAGAGTAGTGGAATTGGCATGAGAATAAAGGTGGTACCGCGGGAATATACCCCCGTCCTTCAAGTGAAGGACGGGGGTTTTAATTATATATGGAGGAGTTGGATGATTATAGACATATTGGCGTTTTTGTTACTGGCAGCAGGTGCATTGATTGGTTACAAAGCCGACTTTTTGTATAAAATTATAAAAGGCAGTAATCCGGATGAAAAACAGTTGATTGTTTTGAAAATTGCGGGTTTACTCATAGTAGTTATTGGTATGATATTAATTTTTTATAGAAAGTAGGAGGCACGATTTATGGAAGAAGCTAAGAACATTGCAAAAACCTATGATCCTCAGCAGGTAGAGGAGAGATTATATAATGAGTGGATGGAAAAAGGATATTTTAGGGCAGAAGTAGACCCTGACAAGGAACCCTTTACCATTGTTATTCCTCCTCCAAATGTTACCGGTCAGCTCCATATGGGCCATGCACTGGATGAAACCTTACAAGATATTCTGATTCGATGGAAGAGGATGCAGGGGTATAGCACCTTGTGGTTACCTGGCACTGACCATGCCGGAATTGCAACTCAGATAAAAGTTGAAGAGATGTTGAGAAAAGAAGAAGGATTAAGCCGTTATGATTTAGGTAGAGAGAAATTTTTAGAAAGGGTATGGGAATGGAAGCATACTTACGGTAACAGGATCATCAACCAGCTAAAAAAATTAGGAAGTTCCTGTGATTGGTCAAGGGAACGCTTTACAATGGATGAGGGTTGTTCCAAAGCGGTAAGGGAAGTATTTGTTAATTTATATGAGAAAGGGCTTATTTACCAGGGTAACAGGATTATTAACTGGTGTCCGAACTGTGTTACAGCCCTTTCTGATGCAGAGGTAGAATATGAGGAAAAGGCAGGACACTTCTGGTATATCAAGTATTACGTAAAAGATAGCGATGAATTTATTACCATTGCGACTACCCGTCCGGAAACAATGCTGGGGGATACAGCAGTTGCCGTACATCCCGAAGATGAAAGATACAAGCACCTTATTGGAAAAACACTGATACTGCCGCTGGTAAATAGAGAAATTCCGGTTATTGCCGATGAATATGTTGATAAAGAGTTTGGTACCGGAGCGGTAAAAATTACCCCTGCCCATGACCCTAATGACTTTGAAGTTGGTATGAGGCACAACCTTCCTCAGATTAAAGTCATGAACGATGATGCAACCATTAATCATCATGGTGGCAAATATGAAGGAATGGACAGGTATGAAGCAAGGAAAGCCATTATAGAAGACCTAACAGGGGCAGGCTTGTTACTGCAAACAAAAGACCATGTCCATAACGTGGGACAATGTTATAGATGCGGTACTACTGTAGAACCTATCACATCCAAACAGTGGTTTGTCAAGATGAAACCATTAGCAGAAGCTGCTATTAAGGTTGTTAAGGATGGCACCATTCAATTTGTTCCGGACCGGTTCAGTAAAATTTATTTGAACTGGATGGAAAATGTACATGATTGGTGTATATCAAGACAGTTGTGGTGGGGACACCGGATACCTGCTTATTATTGTGAAGATTGTGGAGAAACGATTGTTTCTAAAGAGGATATCACCGGTTGTACAAAATGTGGGGGGAAGGTTATTCAAGACCCCGATGTATTAGATACCTGGTTTAGTTCAGCCCTATGGCCGTTTTCTACTCTTGGCTGGCCTGAAGAAACGGATGACTTGAACTATTTCTATCCAACCAGTGTTCTTGTAACCGGATATGATATTATCTTTTTCTGGGTAGCAAGAATGATTTTCTCTGGAATGGAACATATGAAAAAAGAGCCTTTTAAATATGTATTTATCCATGGAATTGTCCGTGATTCCGAGGGACGAAAAATGAGTAAATCTTTAGGAAACGGTATAGATCCTCTTGAAGTAATAGAAAAATACGGTGCCGATGCGCTAAGATTTACCCTTGCTACAGGAAATTCCCCGGGAAATGATATGAGATTTTACTGGGAGAGGGTAGAAGCAAGCAGGAACTTTGCCAACAAGATATGGAATGCTTCAAGATTTGTATTAATGAATCTGGAGATCAATGAAAACAAACTTCCTGAGCTGGAAAAATTGACGCTGGAAGACAAATGGATTCTCAGCCGTTATAACAACCTTGTAAAAGAGGTAACAGATAATCTTGATAAATTTGAATTGGGTATTGCAGTACAAAAGCTGTACGATTTTATCTGGGATGAATTCTGCGACTGGTATATTGAGCTGGTTAAGCCGCGCTTATATGACAAGCAGTCAACCAGCAGGCTTGAAGCACAATATGTATTGACTTATGTGCTTTCAAATACATTAAAATTATTGCATCCCTTTATGCCATTTATTACCGAAGAAATATGGAAGCATTTACCTCATGAAGGTGAAAGCATCATGATTTCGGCGTGGCCTAAATATCATGAGCAGTATAATTTTGTTGAAGAAGAAAAACAAATGAGTGTTATTATGGCTGCAATTAAAAGTATAAGAAATATCAGGGCTGAAATGAATGTTGCTCCTTCCCGGAAAGCGAAATTGTATGTAGTAACGGCTAATGTAGAAACCTTCCAAAAAGGTAAAGTCTTTTTTGAAAGGTTGGCGGGGGCATCTGAAGTGATACTATCAGCTCAGAAGGAAGATATTCCTGAGGATGCTGTATCTGTAGTGGTAGAAGGGGCGGAAATGTTTATTCCTCTGGATGATCTGGTAGATAGGGAAAAAGAAATAGAGAGGCTGGAAAAGGAAAAACAGAACCTTGAAAAAGAAGTGCAAAGGGTAAACAGCAAACTTAACAATCACGGTTTTGTATCAAAGGCACCGGCACATGTTGTGGAAGAAGAACGGCAAAAGGGTCAGAAGTATGCTGACATGCTTGCAAAGGTTGTTGAAAGGTTAAAGAGTTTGAAGTAATATATTTATAGTTCACAGTTCATGGATTGTAAGGGCGGACAACGGGTCTGCCCTTACAATTACTGTGAACTTATTTTATACAATAAGCGAGGGAATTATATGAACTACGAAGAAGCGCTGGCATATATACACGGTACTTTAAAATTTGGATCAAAATTGGGTCTGGATAACATTGCAAATTTACTGCGCCGAATGGGAGATCCTCATAAAAAATTAAAATACATACATATAGCCGGGACAAATGGAAAGGGCTCTACAACTGCCATGATAGCCAGTATTTTAACACAAGCGGGCTACAAAACAGGAATGTATACTTCCCCATATCTTGAAGAATTTACTGAGAGAATACAAATAAACGGCCAAAATATTGATAAGCAGCATTTAGCTGATATAACTTCCAGGATAAAAGAGCTTGTTAAAGAAATGGTGGACCAAGGGTACAACCACCCAACAGAATTTGAAATCGTAACTGCAATCGCATTTCAATACTATTATGAACAAAAGTGTGATTTTGTTGTCCTGGAAGTAGGGATGGGTGGACGTTTTGATGCTACAAACGTTATAGAGACTTCTTTAGTTTCGGTGATTACTTCCATAAGCATGGACCATATGGACAAGCTGGGAGATACCATTGAAAAGATTGCTTTTGAGAAAAGTGGAATTATCAAAGAAAATGGTCTGGTGGTTGTTTATCCTGAACAGGAGCCGGGTGTGATAGAAGTTATAGAGAAAGTTGCTAAAGAAAAAAAAGCCGAGGTGCTTAAAGCAGATCAAACATCAGTAAAAATTATTTCAGATACTCTGCAGGGAACGGAATTTAGTTTTAGCAATTATACAGGACTAAGAATGTATCTTTTGGGAGAGCACCAGGTTCTTAATGCAGGTACTGCCATAACAGTAATAGAGATATTAAAAAGCCGCTATGGTATTACTATTTCAGATGAAGATATAAGAGCAGGTATGGAAAATGTACGGTGGCCGGGCAGGTTTGAAATCATAGGGACCAATCCTTTATTTATCATTGATGGTGCTCATAATATTTCAGGAGTTAGTGCTCTTAAAAGAGCCATACATAAATATTTAACAAACAAAAGGATAACGTTTATTGTAGGAATGCTGCGTGATAAGGAATATGGAAAATGCATACCTGAAATAGCTTCAAGGGCAGAATTACTTATTGCAACATGCCCTCAAAGTGAAAGGGCATTAGCTGCCGAGGAATTAGGAGAGATTAGCAGGAGATACTGTGATAAAGTAATTGTAGAAGCAGATATAAAAAAGGCAATACAATTAGCTATGGATAGGACTGAAGAAGATGGAGTTATATGTTGTTGCGGGTCTCTATATTTAATAGGAATTGTGCGAAAATTTTTAAAAGAATCTTACAAATAAAGAAGGAATATCCCTCTCGTTGTTGAATACTTATAGTAAAACGAATATTGCAGTGAGAGGGTGAGGTGCTATGTTGGACGTAGAAAAAGAATTAAGCAGATTCTCGTTTATTAGGGAACTGGATGTGCTTGATGTTACAAACCACAGTATAGATTCTGATGGTTTAAGAAAAGCAATAGAGCTTTATAACCAGGCTATTGAAAGCATACGGTCAGAAAGTGACGATATAGCCGCAATTGAACTTAAAAAAGCTATTTCCATCTATCCGGAATTTATGGAAGCCAAAGTTTTGCTAAGTTTGTGTTACATATTGAGACAGCAGGTGGAACAAGCTGAGGAACTGCTAAAAAGTATAATTAACAGTGATGATTATATTGCAAGAGCGCATCAATACTTACAGTATATCAATGAACTGAAGCAAAAAGGGGGAAAGAATAAGAATAAATTAATCTCTCAAAGTCTCTTTAAGCCAAAAATAGATTTAAGTAGATTTCAAAAAAGTTTTTTGAAAATCAGTGTTATCTTTTTTGCAGGTGTTCTTGTGTCGTACATTTTCTTTTATAGTTCTTTGGCTAATCTCAGACAGCATAGCGATGCTCAGGTTTCCCGCTCAAACAGCATTAAAAGTGATTATCAAGAAAAGATTGACCTATATAAGTCGGAATTTTCTACAGCTCAAAAAAATATTGAATTACTGAAGCAGCAGCTAGAGGAAAAAGATAATGAATTCAAATATCTAAGTAACGTTAAAAAATTGTTGGAAATTGAACAACTTATCAATAATGGTGATAAAGAAAAAGCTGCAGAGGGGATATTGTCACTAAAGGATTTTAAATTTAATGATGTAGAACAACAAAAATACCAGGCATTATATGAAAAAATAATCCCTCAGCTTGCTGCTGAATTATATTATAAAGGCTATAACTTATATAAAGCAGGAAAGTATGGAGAAGCGATAGATATTTTTAATAAGGTGCTGGGTTATAATATAAAAAATGACCAATACCAGTATGCCCTTTATCTTATAGCTAAATGTTACCAGTTTCAAGGGGATAATATCAATGCTGCAAGTTATTATAACCAATTAATAAATTACTTTCCTGCCAGTAAGTACGCCAAATATGCAGCAAACAGGCTGAATGAATTGCAAAAAAATTAACACATTTTGTGGAAAAAATTGAAGGATAATCATCATTTGTGTCGAATATTATTTTTAGTATAAAAATTCTAAAAAAGTTTCGAATTAAGAGCGGCTGGGCAGTGAATTTCTTCTAACTCCAGCCTTTTAGCTCTTGATTCCTAACTGAATAACAGATGAGGAGTGGCAAGCTATGAAAAAAAGTATAGTTTCTCAGGTTAATAACCTGATTGCGAAATTCAGGCAGTTAAAGTTGTTTAGTAAATTAAATTTTAAGCCTTTCTCGCCGTTCAATTTAAAAGCAGTAAGTCATATGGGAATTAATATAGGATTGAAGTCAAAGTTAAAGATTAGAACCAAACTTATCATATTTTTCCTTCTATTAAGTATAATGCCATTAACAATTGTAGGAGCTTTTTCTTTTTCCGGTGCAAGAAAGACTGTTGAAAAAAAAGTAGGTGTATTCTCAGAGCAGCTTTTAAAGCAGGTTAAGAATAATATTGATTCAAAAATACTTGAGGTTGAAAAAGCAACCATGATGATATTAGGGAATTATGAAGTTATGAAAATTATTTCAACAACATATTCTAATGATAATATGTATCAAAAAATAGAAGATTCCAGAAAGATAGAAAATGTACTTTCTTCCATTATATTTTCATCTCCAGACATTAAATCCATCATGGTGATAAAGTCAAATGGAGAAAAAATTTCAAATGAATTTATACCCGGTCTTGATAAATATTTTTTGAGTGATGAATTCAAAAAGAGTGAAACTTACAAAGCAGTGCGTGAAGCAGGTGGAAAAGCGGTATGGGTTACCGGTTTAAACGGGGATTATTCACAAATTTTCGTAATGAGAAAGCTTACTAATGTCGTAAAGGCAGAAGATGCAGGAACTTTAATCGTTGCAATTCCGGAATCTGTGATAAGTACTATTTACGACGGTGTGGAATTGGGAAAAAACGGAACAATTATGATGCTGGGGACTGACCATTCCATTATTTCACATCACTTAAAGGAAAATATAGGAAAAAATTTTCAGGAAAATTATATAGACAATATCTTTGGGGAAAATGAATCGGGCATTTTTGTGAAAAATAATGAGCTGATTGCTTTTAATACCTGTACAAATGGGTGGAAAATTATCACTAAAGTACCCATGAATTCATTAATGGAAGAAATGTATGCTGTTGGATGGTCAACGGTGCTTGTAAGCGTAGTGTGCGCATTATTTGCGGTTTTTATAGGAATAATGATTTCATTAAGCATATCCAATCCTATACACAGCATTGTTGGACTCATGAAAAAGGCTGAGCAGGGGGATTTAACCGTAGTTTCGGAACTGGACGGACAAACCGAGATGGGCAGGCTTTCCAAAAGTTTCAATATTATGATTGGGAATATTAGACAGCTAATTACCGATACCCGGCAGGTAGTCCAAACAGTTATAAACGATACTGAAGTTATTAAGGAAGTAGCAGCCCAAACAGCGCTGGCAGCAGAACAGGTTTCTACTGCTGTTGAAGAAATAGCGAAAGGCACTAATGAACAGGCAAAAGAGGCAGAAAGCAGTACGCTGGTGATCAGCCAGCTGGCTGATAAAATTAATAAAGTAACAGATAACATAAGAGTGGTAATGGATGTTACCAATAATACAAAAGCAGTGGGTAGTGCTGCAGTTGATACAGTGACTGCATTGAATCAAAAGACAAGAGAATCTGTACATATGTCTAATACAATAAAGAGTAACATTAACCGTTTAAGCGGTAGAGCTAAAGAAATAATAAAGATTGTTAAAGTGATTGAGAATATAAGTGAACAGACCAACCTTCTTTCGCTTAATGCAGCTATTGAAGCTGCAAGAGCAGGAGAAGCAGGCAGAGGATTTGCTGTTGTTGCAGATCAAGTAAGAAAGCTTGCGGAACAGTCTAAGGATGCTACAAGAATGATCAGCGAAATTATTGTAAATATTCAAAAAGAAACACAAATTACTGTTGATGCAGTTAATAAAGCAGATGAAATATTCAAAGAGCAGGAAGCATCAGTTATACAAACAGATAATGCTTTTAAAGATATTGCCAAAGCGATGGAATCAATTATTGAACAGATTGAAAATATTAACATTGCTATAGGCGATATTAATGAATATAAAGACAAAGCTACACTTGCTATCAGCAGTATAGCATCGGTTGCCCAGCAGGCAGCTGCGTCTACGGAAGAAGTAATGGCAACAAGTGAGGAGCAAACATCATCTTCAGAGCAATTGGCCGAGCTAGCTAAGCAGCTTGCCCAGGTTGTAGAGCAGTTGGGGCAGTCGATGGATAAATTTAAAATCTGAATCTAAAAAACGGCAGATTGCATCTGTCGTTTTTTGTCGTTAAAAAAATTTTGCATTCTACAAAACAAGACTTTTTTCATGGAAGGAGATTCCAATTATATGTAGAATATATACTTTGCACAGCACACAAAAGATAAGGAGGGTTATACTTGCAGGTAAGTTTTCAAACTATTAACAGGACGCTAATAGCAAGAATTGAAGGTGAATTGGACCATCACACTTCCGTAGAAATCAGAGAAAAAATTGACAGGGAAATAAATAAAAACCAGATAAAAAACTTGATCTTTGATTTTGAAAAACTGAATTTTATGGATAGTTCAGGTATTGGCGTAATTATTGGAAGGTATAAATATATACAAAAGTTAAACGGGAAAGTATATATAGCAAATTTGGTTCCTCAAGTTGAAAGGGTAATAACTATTTCGGGATTACATAAGATAGTACCTGTTTTTAATAATGTGCAGGATGCATTAAAAGAAATATGAGGGGGATAAAAGTAATGCAAATAACAAATGAGATGAAGGTAGAGTTTTTAAGTAAGTCCAGTAATGAAAGTTTCGCAAGGGTTGTAGTTGCGGCTTTTGTCTCACAAATGGACCCTACCATTGAAGAATTAGCAGATATAAAAACAGCTGTTTCTGAGGCAGTTACGAATTCTATTATACATGGTTATGAAAATTCAGTAGGATATGTAAGAGTAGGATGTAAAATTATTGATGATTTTGTTGAAATTATTGTTGAGGATGACGGCAAAGGGATCGAAAATGTTGAACTGGCCCGTCAACCCCTTTTTACTACCCATCCCGAAATGGAACGTTCAGGTATGGGTTTTACAGTTATGGAGACATTTATGGATAAGGTCGAGATTGAATCGGAACTTAATAAAGGAACCAGAGTAAAAATGATAAAAAAGATTAACAGTTCCAGGTAAATAGGTTTGACCTAGAAATGAATAGGGGTGATTGTATTGAATCAGGGAATAGACCATGATACTCTGGAACTTATTAATAGGGCTAAAGCTGGGGATAAGGATGCACAGGAAATATTAATTGAAAGCAATATAGGGTTGGTTTGGAGTATAGTAAAAAAATTTCAAAATAGAGGATATGAGCCGGATGATTTATTTCAAATTGGATGTATTGGTTTGATAAAAGCGATCAAGAAATTTGATAATGCTTTTGACGTAAAATTCTCTACTTATGCAGTTCCTATGATTATTGGAGAAATTAAAAGGTTTATAAGAGATGATGGTATCATAAAAGTAAGCCGGTCTCTTAAAGAAACTGCAAATAAAGCCAGGGTAGTAAAAGAAATGCTGACAAAAAGCCTGGGTAGAGAACCAACTGTACATGAAATTGCTGATAAGCTGAATATTGAAGCGGAAGATTTAGTATTGGCGATGGATGCCGGGAGCACACCCGAATCATTATATGCTACCTTGCACGAAGGAGACAGTTCACCAATTTTATTAATTGACAGGATCGATGAAGGTAGTGATGATGAAGGTAAGGTAATTAATAGAATTGCGCTTAGACAGGTGTTGGACACTCTCAAGCCACGGGAAAAACAAATTATTATTTTAAGATATTTCAAGGAAAAAACACAGACTCAGATTGCAAGCATATTAGGAATATCACAGGTCCAGGTTTCTCGGATAGAGAAAAAGATATTAAATGAAATGAGAAAAAAAATTAGTGCTGGTTAGTACTGGTTCGTAGTTTATAGTTATTAGACCATTAGAAATTTTAAATATTCAAATTTATGGGATATTAACTATTAACTGGCGGACTTTTTTTTGAATATTAATAACTGACTTTTCAAATAATATAATAGAAATAAAAAAATTTGTTAAAACTGGAGGGTTAAAGAAATCTCAAAAGTAAAATAATTTTTATTGAGGTGAAAAAAATGTACAGAGTTACACTTAAAAAAGCAGTGTATCCAATCATTATTCTAACTATTTTAATAGGAGTGGCCTTCTGGGTATTGAGTGTAAAAAAAATGAATGACAAAATTCCATCAAGAGGAGTATTTGTATATTCAAAAGAGTTTTACACTGCTTAAACAAAAATCATATTTTCGATAATATAAATAACTTTATGATAATAGTAAAGGAGAATTTTTATGGAGCAACTATTCACAAAAAAAGAATATGAAAAATATGTTCAAAAAAAGTCGCCTAACTCTCCTATTGTAAAAAATACAATTATGGCATTTGTAGTAGGTGGCTTAATATGTATTGTAGGGCAAATCATTAGCAATTATTTTAAATCCCGGGGTCTTAATATAGAACAGACGGCTGGTGCTACGGCAATTTTAATGGTATTGTTGGGAGCTTTGTTTACAGGGTTAGACCTTTATGATAGTCTTGCCAAATACGCTGGAGCTGGGACCATTGTGCCTATCACTGGATTTGCCAATGCCATTGTTTCACCGGCTATAGAGTTCAAGAGTGAGGGATATATTCTGGGTGTAGCTTCCAAAATGTTTGTTATTGCCGGGCCGGTTTTGGTTTATGGGATAACAGCTTCTATTGTAGCAGGCATCATATATTTTCTTGTAGGTTTAAGATAATAGGAGGGGAGGACCAATGACAACAACTAAAAGATTGGGAAAGCAGACTGTGAAACTTCAATATCCTCCTTCTATTATTTCTACAGCCTCTATTGTAGGCAAAAAGGAAGGGGAAGGACCATTAAAAGATTATTTTGATCAAATACTAGATGACGGTTATTGGGGAGAAAAAACATGGGAAAAGGCAGAAAGCAAGATTCTTAGAGAAACGGTGATCAAAGCAGTTACAAAAGCTAATATGTCTCTAGGGGATATGAATTACATTTTTGCCGGAGATCTGCTCAATCAATGTATAGGGTCAAGCTTTGGTATTAGAGAATTGGAAATTCCTTTTTTTGGATTGTATGGAGCATGTTCAACCATGGCCGAGTCTCTTAGCCTGGCAGCAATGATTATAGATGGTGGATTTGCGGATTATGCAGTAGCAGCCACTTCCAGCCATTTTTGTTCGGCAGAACGACAATTCCGATTTCCACTTGAATATGGAGGACAGCGGTCTCCAACTTCTCAATGGACCGTAACAGGTGCTGGTGCTGTAGTTTTGTCAAATCAGGGGAATGGCCCTTATGTAACACATATTACAACTGGTAAAATTGTAGACTTAGGTATTAAAGATGCTAATAATATGGGAGCAGCGATGGCACCTGCAGCTGCAGATACTATTTTTACCCATTTTGAAGATACAGGGTTTATTCCGGATGATTACGACTTAATCATTACTGGAGACTTGGCCCAGATTGGTAAAGAAATTACCGAAGATATTTTACAAAAAAAAGGTTGTAACATTAGCAGGCAATTTACCGACTGTGGATTGAAAATATTTGATAACAAACGGCAGGATACCCATGCCGGAGGAAGCGGCTGTGGTTGTTCTGCAGCAGTTTTAGCCGGCTACTTGTATCATGAATTAACAAAAGGTAGCCTTAACAAGATATTATTTATTGCAACGGGGGCATTGATGAGCCCTACCAGTTCACAACAGGGTGAGTCCATTCCTGGAATTGCACATGCTGTTACTATTCAAAATACATTGGGGTGATAAAATATGGAGTTTTTTAGAGCTTTTATTGTTGGTGGTTCTATATGTGCTGTCGGACAGATTCTTATTGATAAAACCAAAATCACACCTGCAAGGATATTAGTTTTATTTGTAACGTTAGGAGTTGTTTTAACAGCTATAGGCATATATGAGCCTTTAGTAAAGTTTGGAGGGGCAGGAGCAACTGTTCCAATATTGGGATTTGGTTATTCGCTGGCGAAAGGAACGATGAAAGCAGTAAAAGAAATCGGTTTACTCGGAGCTTTTACCGGGGGAATTACCGGAACTGCTGGAGGAATAGCTGGAGCAATTTTCTTCGGCTATATTATTGCTCTAATATTTAGTCCAAAAGAAAAATAATGAATAGTGAGGGCAAAGAGTGGGAAGTGGGGAAAATGGGAATGCGGAACCTCATTTCCCACTCATTGGTATTATAAGGAGGCGCACATTTGAATAAAAGAAAAGTTATTTTGGTTACTGATGGAGATACGGTAGCACAAAGGGCCGTAGAAACTGCAGCACGAAATATCGGTGGGAGATGTATATCACGTTCTGCCGGAAATCCTACACTTCTTTCCGGCACGGAAATTATAGAGCAAATTAAGCAAGCAGCCCATGACCCCGTGGTAGTGATGGTAGATGATTGTGGGGATGAGGGGGAAGGCCGGGGTGAGACTGCCATGGCAGAAATCATCAAGAGTCCGTATATAGAAGTGCTGGGAATTGTAGCTGTAGCTTCAAATGGGAAAGAAGGAAGCAATGTCAAAGTAGATTGTTCCTTTACCAAGGATGGTAAAAAAACTTACCAGGCTGTAGATAAATATGGAAATAATTTGTTTGCTGCAGGATTAAATGGAGATACTTTAAGTGTTCTAAGGGAAGTAAAAGTACCCATTATCGTAGGTATAGGAGATCCTGGCAAGATGGATGGAAAGGATGATATAAATATTGGAGCACCCATCACTACTGCTGCACTGCAAGAAATACTAAAAGCTAATGGATACAGGCAGTAGACAGCAATTATAAACGATAAAAAGTCAATATTTTTGTATAAAACCAGTTGGAATTCCAACTGGTTTAAATTTTGGGGCGTATACTTTATTTTTGAAGAATATTATTCCAGGTTCTAAGCCTTTCCGCAACGTTCTTTCCATAATATTCTTCAAAAATATTAAATGCGCCCTAAATTTTGGACATATTTGAATTATGTTGCATATATATGATATAATATCTTGTAAGTAAAGATTGAGCTTATGATTAAGCACATTTTCATCACTTTTTGTACTGCATTTGCGGTATGGGCGTTAATTGGAAATGCAGTTAGAATTTTATATTAGAGAGGAATTATAGGGGAGTAGAATATATGTTATGTTCAAGATGTAATAAAAATATAGCAGTAGTATTTGTTACTAAGCTGGAAGGGGATAAACAGAAGAATGAGGGTCTTTGCCTGTCTTGTGCAAAACAGCTTGGAATCAAGCCTCTAAACCAGTTTATGGACCAAATGGGTATAAGTGAAGAGGAAATAGACAACCTTAATAACCAGATGACCGAATATCTAATGAATGGCCAGCTAGATATCACGGGTCAATTTAATGATGTCAACAGTCCCTTTTCATTTATTAATAAATTGTTTAATAAACAAGATGGAGTAGAAAACAATCAGAATTCTAATAATACGCCATCTAAAGAAGAAAAGTCTACAAAAACAAAGGTGAGTGAAAAGAGAAATAATAAGAAGAAAAAATTTCTGGACAGCTTTGGAGTAAATTTAACTGAGAGAGCCAGAAATGGTTTGGTTGATAGGGTAGTGGGCAGGCATAGAGAGATTGACAGGGTTATACAGATTTTGAATAGGAGAACGAAAAATAACCCTGTATTATTAGGAGAGCCTGGTGTAGGAAAAACAGCTATTGCAGAGGGATTAGCTCTAAGAGTGGTTGAAAAACAAGTTCCTGCAAAACTCTATAACTGTGAAATATATCTGCTGGATTTTACCTCAATCGTTGCCGGTACACAATTCAGAGGACAGTTTGAGGCAAGGCTGAAAAGCATTATCGAAGAGGTAAAGGATGCAGGAAATATTATACTTGTGATTGATGAGCTGCACAATATCGTTGGTGCCGGGGAAGCGGAAGGAGCAATGAGTGCTGCTAATATTCTCAAGCCTGCATTGGCACGGGGAGAGATACAGGTAATTGGTGCAACTACCCTTACGGAATATCGCAAACATATTGAAAAGGATTCCGCATTGGAAAGAAGATTCCAGCCTATATTGGTTGATGAACCAAGTATAGATGAATCAATAGAGATTTTAAAAGGAATAAAAGACTATTATGAAAATTATCATAAGGTAAAAATCTCTGATGAAGTTATAAAGCATGCAGTTATATTATCGGAAAGGTATATTACAGACCGGTTCTTGCCTGACAAAGCTATTGATGTTATTGATGAAGCAGGTTCGCGGGCTAATTTGAAGAATACGGGTCTGGTGGAGCTGGCAGCATTAAAAGAGGAGTTAAGAAAGGTTCAAGAAGAGAAGGAAACAGCTGTTTCTGCGGATTCAATAGAAGACTATCAGAAAGCTGCTGACTTAAAAACAAAGGAATGTATATTGATTTCTAAGATTGGAGAGCTTGAAAAAAATAATGAAGAGGTATATTTAACTGTCGATGATATTGCCTATGTCATAGAAGCATGGACAAAAATTCCGGTACAAAAAATTACTGAATTGGAATCTGAAAAACTGCTTAACCTGGAACAGCGGTTACACAAAAGAATTATTGGGCAAAATGACGCTGTCAGTGCCGTCGCCAGAGCTATTAGAAGGAATAGAGCAGGGTTAAGGAAAAAGAGAAAACCGGTTTCCTTTATATTTGTTGGACCTACAGGTGTAGGAAAAACCGAACTGGTTAAAGCACTAGCTCAAGAGTTATTTGATAGTGAAGAAGCATTGATCAGACTTGATATGTCGGAATATATGGAAAAGCATTCTGTTTCAAAAATAATTGGCGCACCTCCCGGATATGTAGGGTATGACGAGGCAGGGCAATTAACCGAAAAGGTAAGGCGCAAACCTTATTCTGTGCTTTTATTGGATGAAATTGAAAAAGCGCATCATGATGTGTTTAATATCCTGCTTCAAATACTAGAAGACGGAAGAATTACAGACAGCCATGGTAAAGTCGTTAGTTTTGAAAACACCATCATCATTATGACATCTAATGCAGGTTCTGACGTTAAATCCGGAAATTATGGATTTTTAACTGGCAGCCAAAAGGATTTTGACAGTAAAGCCAGAAGCATTTTAAAAGAAATATTCAGACCGGAGTTCCTAAATAGGATTGATGAAATAATTATATTTAATCAATTATCCGAATCAGAATTGATTCAAATTGTAGAACTTATGGTAGACGAACTTATTGAAGAGATAAAAGAGAAAGGTATAAAAGTAGAAATTTCGGAGAAAGCTAAATTGTGTATTCTACAAAAAGGGTATGATGCAAAATATGGCGCCCGGCCTTTAAGAAGAACTATTCAACGAATGATTGAAGATCGATTAGCTGATTTGTTAATAAAAGGTGAGTGTAAAGCTGGAAACAGTGTGCTAATTGATGCTATAGATAATGAGTTGAAATTTCTAATTAACTGACTAAAAGAGGGAAGCACAGGGACGATACGGAACTGATGCTTCCTATTAACTGTGAAGCGTGAACTTGTAATAAAATATGCATATAATGTAGATATGCTGAACTAAATTGATTATTAGCAAGAAAGAGCGACGTAATTTAATATAAAAGTTATTTTTAGGGTTGACTTTGTAGATTGTTTAGGCTATACTAGTCTTCGCTGGTTGTTTCAGAGCTTAGTTAAGTAATTATAACTTAGCTAAATGATAATTATATTGATAACAAATATTAAAATTAAAAATGATTAATGTAGTTATCGATGAAATTAATCAACTTTAAAATTATAATATTTAGCTTTAAAGTTGGCTAGTTATAAAAAAAGATGAAAAAAGTGTTGACAAACAACATCTAAAGTGTTATAATCTGAAATTGTCAGTCGAAAAAAGTGTTTTAAATTTTGCGGGTGTAGTTCAATGGTAGAATCTCAGCCTTCCAAGCTGATCGCGTGGGTTCGATTCCCATCACCCGCTCCAATAAGCGCCTGTAGCTCAGCAGGATAGAGCAACTGCCTTCTAAGCAGTGGGCCAGGAGTTCGAATCTCTTCAGGCGCGCCATGTATGGTGGGTATAGCTCAGTTGGTTAGAGCGCCAGATTGTGGCTCTGGAGGTCATCGGTTCGAATCCGATTATCCACCCCATAAACTAATTAATAATGAATAATTAATAATTAATAGTTTTAATTTATATAACTGATATGAAAAATAGTAGAAATAAAAGTACTATATAAATAATTTTTGCTATTATGTGTACTATGTTAAGTTTAGAAATGTATGTTTTTGATTCATTATTCATTGTTAATTATTAATTAAAATATTGGGATGTAGCCAAGTCGGTAAGGCACCAGACTTTGACTCTGGCATTTCGTAGGTTCGAGTCCTGCCATCCCAGCCATCTACGGGCCATTAGCTCAGCAGGCAGAGCACTTGACTTTTAATCAAGGTGTCCGGCGTTCGAATCGCCGATGGCTCACCAAAGACTTCACTGCTAAATGTTGCGGTGAAGTTTTTTTGTTGATTATGTTATTTTTTCCCTTTACTCCATGGAAAGATTATGGTATATTGTTGTTAATGGATAAAGTTGGTGTAATTTGTACATAATTTCGATAGATGGTATCGTAAACTGGCTTGGTATTTCTTAAGTCAGTTTTTTGTCAACTAGATATATGTTGTTAGTAGAAGTAATTTAAATAAACAGTAGGGGATGATGGAATGGAAGCAAAAGAGAATAAAAATACAAAAAAAGTTCAGGGATTAATGTACAAAGGTAAGCCTTTGACTCGTAAAGGAGATATGCTATACTATGGAAACCATGATGATAAATACATAATTACCATGAAGGTGCAGGAATCTAAAGTGATAAAAAATTTAAAGGTGGCAACAAAGGTTTCAATAGAACTACAAATTAATAATCCCGCGCTGAGAGGAAAAGAAAAGGTCGTGAAGAAGGCGGAAAGAGAAGGTCTGTATAGAGCTTTGGAGATTGGATCAATTTGGTTGGAAGATGCCTTGAGTTCATAAAAAACTCTGTTCATTGTGAACAGAGTTTTTTTAAAATATTACTGACTATTCCATTGTTTTACTAAAAACGATAGATATCATACATAATTAATGCGTTGTGCTAATTCACCTACACTTTAAGAATTAAGAAGTTCCAAGGCTAAGAGCCTGTAAATTTGCGGCTAAGGTCAGGGGACACACCTCTCCTTCGTCGAGGAATGTCCCCAATAGAGACATCAAACTCGCTAATCGCTCAAGCAGGTGATGCGGCTTCTCCTCCGCTGCATTAACAGGCTCTAAGCCTTTCCACTATATTCTTTCCGTATAGGTGAACTAGCACAACAGATTAAATAGATACTTCTAAATGATAAGGTGATAAGATGCTTTCACTTAATATAGATTGTGAGGATATTATCTTAAAAGACATAAAAAGAAGTGATTTACCCGCGATACTTAAATGGTATAATATGACAGAGAAATATAAATATGCAACAGGTATTGATAAGCCTATATCCCTGCAAAACCTTGTAGAAAAGTATCTGGAAGTTCTTTATTGTGAGAGTGAATTTTTCGCGGGAATCTATCTAAAACGCAATAATTGTTTGATAGGTCTAATGAAAGGAAGATTAAAGAAGAAAGAGGCTAATGCTGTATGGATTAGTTCTTTTTTAATAGATTGTGATTATCAGGGCTGTGGATATGGGAAGAAAAGCCTGAATATCGTTGCTAATTACTTTAAACTTTATCATAGCATTAACACTATTTATATTTCTGTAATTATGGAAAATAGTGAAGGAATTCGATTTTGGTGTAATAATAAATTTGAGCCTTTAAGAAAGATGCATAATCACATTGTATTAAATGGGAAGGAACAGGACGTCATCTTAATGAAGAAAGAGATATGAATGTAATATATTTATTTATGTATATATTTACTGATAATGATTTACATGGCAGATAAAGTCAAATAAGTTCACAGTTCACAGTAAAAGCTATTAAATCGTTTACTACTGTGAACTGTGAACTATTATCATAGAAATAAAAAATTTTTATGGAAAATATTAAAAATAGTTTGACAGTATGTTGAAAGAAGTATATAATAATTTTGTAACAGTTTTGTAATAACTTTTTTAATATATTAGAAAACTATATTTTGTTGCAAAATGTAGTTTTGGAATATATTAACCCAATATTGTAATTCTTTTAGTTATAAGATTTTGTCACAAAAGATGCGGGGGTATGGCGATGAATTTATTAAAGCGAATGATGATGTTTGTTGTAATGCTGGTTGTATTTTCTGTTTTCATTACGATTTCAGCCTTTGCTGAGGAAGTTGCTTATGGAGTGGTTACTGGCAGCTGTGTTAACATCAGGGAACAGCCAAATACTTCCTGCAAAGTTTTGGGACAACTTTACCGTGGTGAAAAAGTTAAGGTACTCGGACGATCTGATGAATGGATAAAAATAAGCTATAATGATAATGTAGAAGGATGGATGCATGGAGCGTACATTTCCATAAGAAATCCGGAAGTTTCACGTTCAGGTGGACAAGTCGATAGAGGTACCAGCGGTTCTCTTGCGGCCGATATTATTGGCTTCAGCAAAAAATTCTTAGGAGTTCCCTATAAGTACGGTGGAACTTCTCCAAAGGGGTTTGACTGTTCGGGATTTACACAATATGTGTTTAAACATTTTGGAATTAATATCAATAGGGTTGCTCATGACCAGTCAGAACACGGTAAAAAAGTTGATAAAAAAGATTTGGCTCCTGGAGATTTGGTATTCTTTGGGAATGTTAAGACCGGATATATTGATCATGTAGGCATATATGTAGGGGATAATCAATTCATACATGCATCTTCTCCCGGTTCTGATGTTAAGTATGATAGCTTAAATGAAGGCTACTATCAGAGAAAGTACATAACGGCTAGAAGAATTATCCCGGAGTAATAACTTAAATTAAAACTAAATTTTTTGTGTACCTATAGGTTGGATAAAAGACGTTTAGAAACGTCTTTTTGTCTATTAGAATATAGCTTGTGCAAAAAAACTGCGGACAAAGGTGCGCAATTGTGAGACCCGTATTGTGGAGAGGTATTAGAACTTCTGGGCGTATTGTCGGAGAAGCAGGCGCACTGTTTGAGCGAAGCGAGTTTGCGCCTGCCTGACACAAGCCTTGGAAGTTTTTTACCTCGAAACTGTGCGGATGAAACGATGTGCCTTTGTTCTTTTTGAGGGGATTTATGTTGAAAAGACTTCTTTGTTGGGCTGCAGCTTCGTATATTACAGGCGTTTTTTCAGCACAGTATATCAGTATTGAACAGTCAATAGTATTAGTTTTTATTGCGTTACTTATCTGTATTGTTAAAATTATAATTAGCAGAAATACGGTAAATCTTTTTCCTGCAATGCTGTTTGTTTGTATGTTGGCTGTTGGAACAATACAATTTAAAATAGCCAGCAACACCAATTTAAAGCCTATCGCGCAGTTTGTCGATAAACCAGTAACTTTTACATGTCAGGTCATTGAACAGCCCGTTGTAAAAAAAGAAAGAATTGAATATACAGTCAGAATTAGCAGGGTACATTTTAATAACAATTGGTATTCCATTCATACAAAAGTTAAGCTGATTTGTCTTGGTAATAATAAAACGCCAATCTACCAATATGGAGATATTCTACAGGTAAGAAATGAATTGCATATTCCTCCCCAACCTTTTAATGAAGGAGGCTTTAATTATAATTATTATCTAAATGCAAAAGGGATACATGCTGTTTCTTATGCCGCACCATATCAGATTAAAAAAATAGGTGTTCTTATGAGGACTAATATTATAGAAGAATTTGTTTACCGTTCACGGCAATCTATTACTCGAACGGTCAATAAATTTTTGCCTGAAAACGAAGCGGCTTTACTTAAAGGTATTATAATAGGTGATCGTACCGGTTTTTCAGAAAAGATGACAGAAAACTTTTCAAGAAGCGGGCTTTCTCATCTTGTAGCAGTTTCAGGAATGCATGTAGCTATCCTTTTAACAGGAATTACATATTTACTGGGCTTGTTTAATATTAATAAATATTTGAGCAAAGTAATCAGTATAATTTTTATAATACTGTTTATTTTCATAACAGGGTGCACACCTTCGGTATTAAGAGCAAGTATTATGGCTATTATTTTTTTATTATCGTATTTGGTGAATAGGGAAGCTGATGCATATACTTCATTGTTCTTTTCGGCACTGGCGATTTTATTATATAACCCCATCATTTTATTTGATATTGGTTTTCAGTTATCCTTTTGTGCTACATTATCACTGTTTCTATTTTACAAACCTATCTATTCGAAATTGGGTGTACTTCCTAAGTGGATAAGAGAAGTTGCAGCTGCATCAATAGCCGCCCAGATAGGTACAGTAATTATTGTTGCATATCATTTTAACGGTGTTTCACTTATTTCCATTGTCAGCAATCTTATCGTAGTACCCTTTACGTCCATTGTACTCATATCAGGGGTAATATTATATGTTTTAGGTAGTATAAATGCAGTTGCTGGCTATATTATTGCAGGATTCAGTTACGTCCTATTAAAGTTCATCTTGTTTAGTTCAAGCTTGTTTGCAAATCTACCCTTTGCCACGCTTGCAGTCCCCAGTCCGGATCTTTTCTTTGTTATTGCTTATTTACTTATTTTATTTATGCTGTATAATTTATTACAAGGAACAAAAAATATATTTCAATTTAGATCTGTATTTTTTCTATTGATAGTTGTATTTATTTCCTCGGTAGTAGTTCAGTTTTGGCAAAAGAATAACCTGGAAGTTACCTTTGTCAATGTGGGGCAGGGAGATTGTATCTTTTTAAGATGTCCGGGTGGTAAGACGATACTGGTTGATGGTGGAGGCAGCGAAGGTAGAAATGATTATAATGTAGGGGAAAACATCGTTATTCCGTATTTATTAAAAAGAGGAGTCATGAGTATAGATGTGGCTGTTGTTTCCCATTATCACGATGACCATGCGGAAGGAATACTCACCATGCTTGAAAATATGTTAATAAAAACTTTGATGCTGCCTTTACGCGAAGAAGAAAATCAATTAAAAAAGAATTTGGTTGAAAATGCTAATCATCGGCTGGTTCCAATATACTATTTATCCAAAGGTGATAAGCTCAAGATAGATAACAAGGTGGTTGTGGAGGTATTAGGACCTGGGATGAATCAGGTAAAGAATCCGCTATTAAATGAAAATAATAAATCCCTTATTTTGAAATTACAATATGGCAGTGTTTCTTTCCTTTTGACAGGAGATATTGAAAAAGAGGCAGAAGGGTATATTGCAGAATGTGGTGGATTGCTTACTGCGAATGTGCTAAAAGTGCCGCATCATGGTTCGGATACTTCTTCAACGGAAAAATTTTTAAGACAGGTTTCTCCTGAATATGCTGTCATATCTGTAGGAAGAAATAATTTTGGGCATCCATCCAGGCAAGTATTGGAGCGCCTGGAAAATAACAAGATAAGTATATACCGGACAGATATAAATGGCACTGTTACGTTTATAACAGATGGTAAAGTAATAAAGAATATAAAGGTCTTTAAAGAAGGTGAATAAATATTGAGTGTAGATATATTAAAAAAACAATTGAAAGATGGAGTATTTTCAAATATATATCTGTTTTTTGGTGAAGAAGACTTCTTAAAGGAGTATTATTACAACCAGTTGAAAAGTAAAATCGTGGATAAATCTTTTGAGGACTTTAATTTTTGTTTTTATGAAGGGAAAAATATTGATTTACAGCAGGTGCAGGACGGGATTGAATCCCTACCGGTAATGTCAGAATATAAAATGGTGGTCATAAAAGATAGTGGAATTTTTAAATCTCCGAAAGCCCAGGAAAAAGAATTTTGGGAAACCTATCTGAAAGATATGCCATCCTATATTTGCCTTGTGTTCTATGAAAAAGAAATAGACCAGAGAAGTAAGCTGTTTAACCTGGTAAAAAAGCAAGGATTGATTTTGGATTTTAAATATCAAAAGACTGTGGACCTGGTTAACTGGGTAAACCGGGTAATTACTTCATATAAAAAGAAAATTGAAAAAGAAGATATCTATTATTTGCTGGAGCACTGCGATGTCGGAATGACAAGCATTAAAAACGAGATAGATAAGCTGGTGCATTATTGTGGCAACAGGGAGACGATACGCAGGCAGGATATTGAGGCAGTGTGTACTAAGTCGGTAGAGAGCAAAGTTTTTAATATGATTGATGCAATTATGGATAATAACACTCAACTTGCCTTTGAACTTTTAAATGATATGATAACCTTGAAAGAACCGGCCGTAAAAATAATATCCTTATTATCAAAGCATTTTTATGACATATTAAAAGTAAAGCTTTTATTAAAAGAAGGTGCAACCGCTGAAAGTATTGCAAATAGGGTTCACATTCCGCATTTTGCAGTAAAGAAATACATTAAACATGCTCAGAATTTTTCTGTCCAATATCTCCACAGCATGATACAAGAATGTTTGAAAGCGGATAGTGATATAAAAAGCAGTAAGATGAATGAATGGGTAGCTCTCCATATGTTTATGGTAAAATGCGGATCTAACAGAAAAATGGTATAAAAAAACGTACTTACGAAAGTACGTTTTTTTATGCGCTCAATGATTTAAGTTTACGTGAAAGTTGAGATTTTTTTCTGGCTGCGGTATTCTTATGTAGAGTACCCTTTGCAACAGCCTGGTCTATTTTTTTAACAGCCATTTTAAAAGCTGCATTTGCCTTTTCTATATCTCCTTCAACAACTGAATTCTCAAATTTCTTGATATAAGTCTTTAAAGCAGATTTAATCATTTGGTTTCTTAAAGTTTTCACTTTAATAACCTTAACTCTTTTCATAGCTGATTTAATATTAGGCAATATACTCACCTCCAGTACTCTAAATTCACAAAGCTTATTTTAACATGAAAGTATAAAAAAAGCAAGGACTATTTAAGTATAAAAAATGAATCATTAGCAAAATTTAATAATGATTTATTATATGAATATTGGAGGCAGTTGACATGTATAGTATTCGAACAGATCTTGCTTTGGAAGCTAGGGAGATGTATAAGCAAAATGCTCAACAGGAGTCAGAGGTTCCTGGTGTAGAGGTAGTAACTGAAGGCAGCAAAGATATTTCGGTAACAAGAGTGAAGATTACATCTTTAGACGGTGTGGAAGCCATGGGCAAACCAATGGGCAACTACATTACCATTGAGGTACCGAGATTAAGAGAAAATGATCCTGATTTACATGAAGAAGTATGTAAGGTATTTGCAAAAGAGTTATTTAACATAGTAAAAATTGATAAAAAAGCTACGGTACTGGTAGTAGGGTTGGGGAACTGGAATGTTACTCCTGACGCTTTGGGCCCGAAAGTTGTTTCAAGTTTAATGGTTACCCGGCACCTGCTTGAGTATATCCCGGAGCAGGTAGATGAGGGGGTGCGCCCGGTCTGTGCGATTGCACCCGGGGTATTAGGTCTTACAGGAATAGAAACAGGAGAAATCATTAGAGGTATCGTAGATAGAGTAAAGCCGGATTTGGTGATTGCCATTGACGCTCTTGCTTCCCGGAGAATGGATAGAATTAGTACTACCATTCAGATTGCTGATACCGGAATTAACCCGGGTTCAGGGGTAGGAAATAAGAGAATGGGATTAACAATACAGACGCTGGGAGTACCGGTTATAGCGATAGGTGTTCCTACAGTAGTAGATGCTGCAACTATGGCGAATGATACGATTGACCTTATGATTGACTCCATGTTAAAGCAGGTAGAACAAGGATCAGCTTTTTATGAGATGCTAAAAAATATGGATAAGAATGAAAAATTCACCCTTATTCAAGAGATCCTTTCACCTTATATCGGAAATTTAATGGTAACACCAAAAGAAGTAGATACAATCATTGAAGATGTGTCCAAAGTAATTGCCAATGGCATAAACATTGCACTTCATGAGGGAATAGGACTTGAAGATGTGAACAGATACGTACATTAAATTTATTCATAAACCCCCCTGTTTTTGAATATCATTAATTGAATGGGTGTACAAAAGCGGGGGAAAAATATGATAAGGATAAGAACAGTAAATAAAACAAGATTGACAGTTACTATAATATTAACGATAATTGCATTCTATTTGTTTTCAAACGCATTGATCATCACCAATAAAATTAATTTTTATATAAATAAGCAGTTGGTTCTAAAAGAAATAAAATCCTCAAAGTTAGTAGAGGGAGACTTTCTGAAATCGCATATTAATAACGTATTGCCTATTATTAAAGTAACCTGTGACAAAGAAAAAAGCATTATTACTGATGATAGAGATATAAGATGGTTTACAGAGTTTGTTACAGGCTTTGACATTAAAAATCCTATAACCATTATCAGTGGTCAAATTTTAATGATGAAGAAACATGAACCCCAGATTATTGCTGCGGCATTTACCAGTAATGAGAGCTCTTTTTTTAATTTGCCATCGAAAAAAGAAGTACTTGAACCGGCGCAAGCACCTAATCCTAAAGAAAAGAATGATGACATTCCATCCACGGCAGATACTTCTGACAGTGAGGACAAGGGAGAAGAAGAAGGAAGGAATATTACTGATGTAAATATCAGTTCTCCTGATAAAAAGGGATATGAATTTTCAGATGGTATATATGTAAAGAATGAAGCAAATCAAAAAATTGATATTTCGGAATTGTTGAAAGAAGATTTAAAAATGAAAATATCGGGCAAGGGTCCGCATGTACTGATTATACATACACACACCTCAGAAGCATTTACTCCAACAAAACAAAATAACTATACTCCAAGCGATCCTGACCGGACAGAGAATTCCAGGTATAATATTGTAAGGGTGGGCGAAGAAATAGCTAAAAATCTTAAAGCTGCCGGTATATCGGTAATTCATGATAAAACGGTCCATGATTATCCTTCCTATAACGGTTCTTATAGAAAGGCACTGGAAACGATAGAGTCTCAACTGAAGAAAAATCCTTCAATAAAGATTGTGTTGGATATTCATAGAGATGCATTAATTTTCCCGGATGGTAAAAAACTGAAAGTAACGGCTGAGGTTGAGAAACAAAAAGTTGCGCAGGTGATGTTGGTAGTAGGGACAGACCAGGGAGGATTAAAACATCCTAATTGGAAAGAAAATCTTAAGTTTGCATTAAGATTACAGGACAAATTTCAAAAACTATATCCTGGATTAGCAAGGCCGATTAACTTAGCACCATACAGGTATAACCAGCATACAACAACAGGTTCTATCATTATAGAAGTCGGAAGCAATGGTAATACTTTAGAGGAGGCACTTGCCAGCAGCAAATATATAGCTAAAACTGTTGCTGAAGTGATTAGAGAAATCAAGTGACTTAATTTTGGGTAATAAATTCCTGTGTTACCATAACTACTATTGTATTACATATGCCATAAAGGGAAAAATATGACCAAGGACAAATTTTTGGAGGTGCACATATGAACAGGCTGGAATTGTACAGGCGGAGAAGACGGAATAAACGCTTGTTGTTTCTTGCAATTCTTGCTAGCCTTGCAATATTAGTTGTTGGATTAGTAACAGTTGACCATGCTGTTAATTCAATGTTGGGAGTAGAGGATGAATTAAAAATCGTCAGTTTGGTAAAAACAGCTGATTCAATATATATATTAAATTTTATGAATTATCCAATGGAGGTTAATCTTAGCTATTTAAAAAAAGATTTTAAAAGTTTATCCATATGGGTTGATAATTCTTACAAAAGAGTTGAAAAATTCGTGTCAGGATTAAATGATTGTACAAAGGCAGTCACAAACACTCAATAGGTGCTATAATGCACCTTTTTTGTTGTTTAACAGCTTTTTAATTTAATTTTTAAAGCTGTGGTAATTAAGGTTGTTACTGACAAAAATAATGCTGATATGCTATAATATTGCATTGAAATATATTTTCGGATATACTGGACTAAATTGAGATTTTTGTTATCGTTTAAAGGAGGAATTTTCTACTCATGGCTGATAATAGACAAGATAAAATCAGAAATTTTTCAATTATAGCTCATATAGATCATGGTAAATCAACTTTAGCGGATAGATTGCTTGAGAGGACCGGGGTTCTTACTGAAAGAGAAATGGAAGAACAGGTACTGGACAACATGGAACTGGAAAGGGAAAGAGGAATCACTATCAAGGCTCGTGCAGTTAGATTAGTATACAAAGCTCAGGATGGAGAAGAGTATATACTCAATCTGATTGATACACCGGGGCATGTGGATTTTAATTATGAGGTTTCAAGAAGTTTGGCCGCCTGTGAAGGAGCAATTTTAGTAGTAGATGCCGCGCAGGGAATAGAAGCCCAGACGCTGGCCAATACTTATCTGGCATTGGACCATGACCTGGAAATTGTCCCTGTAATCAATAAGATTGATTTGCCCAGTGCCCGTCCTGACTTTGTAAAAAAGGAGATAGAGGATATCATAGGGATTGTTGCAGAGGATGCTCCTTTGATTTCAGCCAAGCAAGGTATAGGAATCGATGATGTTCTGGAACAAATCGTAAAAAAAATCCCGGCACCGCGGGGAGCGGAAGACGCGCCTTTAAGGGCACTAATCTTTGATTCCTATTATGACAGCTATAAAGGGGTCATCGCATATGTAAGGATAAAAGAAGGCCGTATATCCCCGGGAACAAAGATAAGGATGATGGCTACCGGTAAAGAGTTTGAGGTGACGGAGGTAGGTTATCTTAAGCCAAATGGATTGCATAATTCTAACGAGCTTTTAGCAGGAGAGGTAGGATTTATTGCAGCCAGTATTAAAAACGTAAAAGATACAAGAGTGGGAGATACCATAACCACAGTACAAAATCCTGCCGCTGAACCTTTGCCTGGATATAAAAAGGTTAATTCCATGGTGTTTTGCGGAATTTATCCGGCAGATGGAGCAAGGTATGATGATTTGCGGGATGCCCTTGAAAAACTCCAATTAAACGATGCTTCCCTCACTTTTGAAGCTGAGACATCTATAGCGTTGGGATTTGGTTTCCGGTGTGGGTTCCTGGGACTTTTGCATATGGAGATTATCCAGGAACGGTTAGAGAGGGAGTACAACCTCGACCTTGTCACTACGGCGCCCAGTGTAATCTATAAAGTAATTAAGAAAAATGGAGAAATAATTAATGTAGATAATCCTACCAACCTTCCTCCTCCAACTGAAATTGATTATATGGAAGAGCCCATAGTAAAAGCCTCTATTATGGTACCTACTGAATATGTAGGTAATATTATGGAATTATGCCAGGAACGCCGGGGAATTTATAAAGATATGAGTTATATTGACGAGGGCAGGGCCGTACTAACCTATGAGCTTCCGTTAAATGAGATTATCTATGACTTTTTTGATGCTTTAAAATCCAGGACAAAAGGTTATGCTTCTTTTGATTATGAATTGCTGGGATATAAAAAATCTGACCTTGTAAAATTGGATATACTGTTAAATGGTGAGGTAGTAGACGCATTATCTTTTATTGTGCACAGTGAAAAAGCATACACCAGGGGCAGAAGAATTGCGGAAAAACTAAAGGAATCCATCCCAAGGCAGCTTTTCGAAATACCTATACAGGCTGCTATAGGCAATAAAGTAATTGCACGGGAAACGGTAAAAGCATTGCGTAAAGATGTGCTGGCAAAATGTTATGGCGGGGATATCACCAGGAAGAAGAAACTGCTGGAAAAGCAAAAGGAAGGAAAGAAGAGAATGAGGCAGGTAGGTACGGTTGAAGTCCCTCAGGAAGCATTTATGTCAGTATTAAAGTTAGACTAAGATATTATATATGGTTCACAGTTCACAGTTAACAGTTAACAGTTAACAGTTAACAGTAATAAACGATTTAATAGCTTTTGCTGTGAACCGTGAACTGTGAACTTATTGACTTTATCTGCCATGTAAAATCATTATCAGTAAATATATAGATATAGAATTTGACTAATGTCGTGGGAAAAATTATGAAAAGATTAGGATTATATATTCATATCCCTTTTTGTATTCAAAAATGTTATTATTGTGATTTTAATTCCTATTCAGGACTTGAATATGTAAAAGGCGATTATGTAGATTGTCTTATCAAAGAAATGTATCTTTATAAAGATAAGCTGGATAATATTATAGTAGATACCGTTTATATAGGCGGAGGTACTCCTACATGCCTGGAAGAAACACAATTGGAAAATATATTAAGGAATTGCTTTGATACGTTTAAAATTAATGCTAATTGTGAAGTGTCTATAGAGTCCAACCCCGGAACCCTTTCCAGGAAAAAGTTAAGGGTATTGAAACAGTGCGGTGTAAACCGTTTAAGTATAGGTTTGCAGTCGTGGGATGATATGCAATTAAAAGCACTTGGGCGGATACATTCCAAAAATCAGTTTTTAGAGAATTATTATACTGCCAGGCAGGAGGGATTTCATAACATTAATATCGATTTAATGTTTTCCTTGCCTGGACAGGACCTGGAGCAATGGCAAGTTACCCTGAATAATGTAATACAATTAGGCCCGGAGCATGTTTCCTGTTATGCGCTTAAAATAGAAGAGGGTACAAAATTTTATGATGATTATCACAATAACAGGCTTCACCTACCCGATGAAGAAACAGACCGGAGTATGTATGATAAAGCAGTACAGATGTTAACTCATCACAGCTATAATCATTATGAAATATCAAACTTTGCAAAAAAGGGTTTCGAATGCAGGCATAACTTGATATACTGGAAAGCTAAAGAATATATAGGCATAGGTGCCGGTGCACACTCTTACCTCAATGGAGAGCGATATTCTAACATAAATTCTCCGCAGGAATATATTAAACAGACAGGACAAAATAATTTTCCTATAGCGGAAAAAATACAATTAAACATTGAAGATAAGATGTCTGAATACATGTTTCTTGGTCTTCGATTATTAGAGGGGATTAGTGCACAAGAATTTTTGGAACGGTTCAATATAGACTTGAATTCTGTATTTGGAAACCAGTTAAATAAATTTGTCCGATTAGGCTTAGTGGAACAGCAAGGCGACAAATACAGGTTGACCAGGCGGGGATTAGATGTGTCCAATCAAATTTTTGTAGAATTTATTTAGGATGAAAATAAAAAATACTCTTGACAAAGGAAAACACAAGTGATATTTTAAAAATAGATTTTAGCACTCATTGCATTAGAGTGCTAACAAAGTTGAGGTGATTATAGTGGAATTAGGAGAAAGAAAAAGAAAAATACTTCAAGCAATTATCGATGACTACATTAGTACTGCTGAACCGGTTGGATCTCGTACTATTGCAAAAAAGCATGAGTTAGGTCTTAGTTCTGCTACAATCCGCAATGAGATGGCAGACCTTGAGGAGATGGGATATCTTGAGCAACCGCATACCTCAGCAGGTAGAGTACCTTCTGATTTAGGATATAGATTATATGTAGACCAGCTTATGAAAAAATATCAACTTACAGTGTCTGAAATTCAAAAAATTCAACATGCTATGGAATTAAAGATCCAGGAACTGAACCAGGTTATTCAGCAGGCATCTTATGTAATTTCCAAGCTTACTCAGTATACCACTGTTGTCTCAACACCTCAGATGAAAAGAAGTTCAATTAAGCATTTACAGCTTATACCAATAGATTCTTTTAGTGCATTGCTGGTTATCATTACGAATACCGGAGTTGTTAAGAATCAGACTATTAAGATTTCAAATGGGGTTGGTGTTGATTTTTTAAATAAGCTTACTGCTATTTTAAATGATAAATTAGCAGGTTTAACGATAGAGCAAATTAATTTGCAAAAAATTCAGGAAATTAGAAAAGAGATGCGTTCTAATGAAGAGATGCTCATGCCCATTCTGGATCATATTTCTGATACCATTGCAGCTATAGATCGTTCTGATATATATCTGGGAGGCACTACCAATATTTTTAATTTCCCAGAATATAATGATATTGAAAAAGCAAAGGAATTCTTCAGTTTTATTGAGCAAAAGAAAAATCTGCATAAACTTCTTAGCAGCACTTATAACGGCAATAAAATAAATATCATGATAGGCAGGGAAAATGAATTTTCGGAAATGAAGGAATGCAGCCTGGTCACATCTACTTATTCCATAGGTGACAAGGTTGTGGGCGTGATTGGCATTATAGGTCCTACCAGGATGGAATATGCCAAAACAATTTCTTCATTAGAATATTTAACTGAGAATTTTAATCGTATCCTAATGAAATTATTCTATGAAGGCAAGTCTGACTAAAAATAGCAAAGGATGGGGAATAATGAATAAAAAGACAGCAGATGTTGAAAATCAAAACTTAGAGAGCACAGAGGAAAATATGAATGAAGAAGAGGTGGATAAAGCTGAAAATACTGAAACATGTGAAAAGACAGCCTCTCAAGAAAATGAAGACATCGAGGCATTAAAAGCTCAACTTGAAGATCAGACAAAAAAAAGTGAAGAGTATTTTGGTATATTGCAGCGCACTATGGCTGAGTTCGATAACTATAAGAAAAGAACGGTAAAGGAAAAAGAAAACATCTATAGTGATGCTGTAGGTGATACGATTTCTCAACTGCTTCCTGTTTTAGACAACCTGGAAAGGGCTGTTAATTCTTGTAAAGAAGGTGTGGATTCTGCCAAGCTTCTAGAAGGGGTAGAAATGGTATTAAAGCAGTTTAATGACTCCCTTTCGAAGCTAGGGGTAGAAGAAATTAAGGCAAAAGGCGAAATTTTTAACCCTGAACTTCATAATGCGGTTATGCATATAGAGGATGAGTCAGTTGGTGAAAATATCATTGTCGAGGAGTTTCAAAAGGGCTACAAGATAAAAGATAAGGTTATTCGCCATAGTATGGTCAAGGTGGCAAATTAAAACAGTTCACAGTTCACGGTTCATGGTTCGCAGGTGGTTGCTTTTGGGCTTCTGTGAACCGCGAACGCTAAATAAACATTAAAGAATATTTTTGATTCTAATAATTTTACTTTAGGAGGTAAATAGACATGGGAAAAATAATAGGTATTGACTTAGGAACAACCAACTCTTGTGTTGCAGTTATGGAAGGTGGAGAACCTGTAGTTATTCCAAATGCCGAAGGTGCAAGAACAACTCCCTCTGTTGTAGCATTTACAAAATCTGGAGAAAGATTGGTAGGTCAGGTAGCAAAGAGACAGGCAATTACAAACCCTGATAGAACTATTATATCAATTAAAAGGGATATGGGTACCGATAGAAGAGTACAAATTGATGATAAAAAATATACGCCTCAGGAAATTTCTGCAATGATTTTGCAGAAGTTAAAAGCAGATGCGGAAAGCTACTTAGGTGAGCCTGTAACCCAGGCTGTTATTACCGTTCCTGCTTATTTTAGTGACTCTCAAAGGCAGGCAACAAAAGATGCTGGTAAAATTGCGGGTCTGGAAGTATTAAGAATTATCAACGAGCCTACTGCAGCGGCGTTGGCTTACGGATTAGATAAGGACCATGACCAGAAGATAATGGTTTATGACCTTGGTGGAGGTACTTTTGACGTATCTATACTGGAAATAGGAGATGGCGTTTTTGAAGTTCTGGCAACCAGCGGTAACAACCGTCTGGGAGGAGACGATTTCGACCAAAGAATAATAGATTATCTTGCTGAAGAGTTTAAAAAAGAACATGGTATAGATTTAAGAAATGACAAAATGGCCCTTCAAAGATTGAAGGAAGCGGCAGAAAAAGCTAAAATTGAGCTTTCCGGTGTTACAACTTCCAACATCAACCTGCCGTTTATCACTGCAGATGCCAGCGGACCAAAACACCTGGATATTACCTTAACAAGGGCGAAATTTAATGAACTGACTGCTGACCTTGTAGAGAAAACGATGGAACCTACAAGAAGAGCACTTCAAGATGCAGGCTTGTCTCCTGATAAAATTGACAAAGTGTTATTGGTAGGAGGTTCTACAAGAATTCCTGCTGTACAGGATGCGGTTAAAAGATTGATCAATAAAGAACCACATAAAGGAATTAATCCTGATGAATGTGTTGCAATAGGTGCAGCTATCCAGGCAGGTGTACTGGGCGGGGAAGTTAAAGACCTATTGCTGCTGGATGTAACTCCGCTTTCATTAGGTATTGAAACGCTTGGAGGAGTATTTACAAAATTAATTGAAAGAAATACAACTATTCCTACTAAGAAGAGCCAGATCTTCTCCACTGCTGCCGATGGTCAGACAAGTGTAGAAATCCACGTTCTACAGGGAGAAAGAGAAATGGCGGCGTATAATAAAACGTTAGGTAGATTCCACCTTACCGGAATTCCGCCGGCACCAAGAGGAGTACCTCAAATCGAAGTTACTTTTGATATTGATGCGAATGGTATTGTTCATGTATCAGCTAAGGATTTAGGGACCGGTAATGAACAGAAGATTACCATTACCGCAAGTACTAACCTGAGTGATGAAGAAATTGAAAAAGCGGTAAAAGAAGCAGAAAAATATGCTGCAGAAGATAAGAAGAGAAAAGAAGAGGTTGATATTAGAAATAATGCCGATTCTATCGTATATCAAACTGAAAAGACTTTAAAGGATTTAGGGGACAAGATAGGCGAGGCAGAAAAATCTCAAATACAGGCTGAAGTTGATAAAGTAAAAGAAGCATTAAAAGGAACGGACACTGAGAAAATAAAGAAAGCAACCGAAGCCTTAACTCAAAAATTCTACGAAATTTCTGCAAAGCTATACCAACAGCATGGCGGACCTCAGCAGGGGGCAGGCTTTAATCCGGGAGCTCAAGGCCAAGCTCACCAGGGACCTAATGGCGAAAATGTTTACGATGCAGATTATAAAGTTGTGGATGACGATAAATAATAAAACAGCTACTTAAATTCTTTGCTTGTTAAATTATGCAGGGCTGAAGCCATTCATTGGCTTTAGTCCTTTTGATTGCCTAGATAACATTATGGTATAATAACGTAGAGCTGATAATGGGTGATAGTTGTTGTTTTATAGTGATTTTTTGAAAGGTGGTAAAAATGGCTGAAAAAAGGGATTATTATGAGGTTTTGGGTGTAAGTAGAGGTGCATCTGACGATGAGATAAAAAAAGCATATAGAAAACTGGCAAAAAAATACCATCCCGATGTAAATCCTGGAAATAAGGAAGCAGAAGCAAAATTTAAAGAAGTCAATGAAGCTTATGAAGTTTTAAGTGATTCGCAAAAGAGGGCTAGATATGACCAGTTCGGCCATGCGGGAACCGATCCAAATGGTTTTGGAGGTGGCGGATTCGGTGGAGGCTTTGGCGATTTTGATTTGGGCGATATTTTTGAAAGCTTTTTTGGCGGGACCGGGTTTGGAACTTCTGCCAGAAGAAATGGCCCCCAGAAGGGTAGAGACATAAAGAGCAGCCTGGAAATATCTTTTGAGGAAGCAGCTTTTGGCGTGGAGAAAGAAATTAATATATTCAGGATGGAAAATTGCGACGTGTGCCATGGAACCGGAGCCAAGCCGGGAACAAGTCCAATAACTTGTTCCGTATGCAAGGGGACCGGTCAGGTACAATATAAACAGCGGACACCTTTTGGACAGTTTGTAAATGTAAGAACTTGTGATCACTGTAATGGCGAGGGGAAAATTATTTCAAACCCATGTACCGTGTGCCATGGGAAAGGTGCAATTCGTAAATCAAGAAAAATAAAGGTGAATATTCCTGCGGGGATAGATGACGGACAGACTATTTCTTTAAGGGGAGAGGGAGACCCAGGAGTAAAAGGCGGCCCTTCAGGAGATTTGTATATTTCCATAAAGGTAAGGCCACATCCTCTATTCCAACGTCAGGGTACGGATGTAATATGTGAGATTCCTATCACTTTTGTTCAAGCCGCTCTGGGGGCGGAATTAGAAGTACCAACCTTAGACGGAAAAGTAAAATATTCTATTCCTGAAGCTACCCAATCAGGTACGATATTTAGATTAAAGGGCAAAGGAATTCCTCACATCAGAGGTTATGGACGGGGAGACCAGTACGTGAAAGTGCTTGTAGAAGTACCAAAAAATCTCAGTGAAAAACAAAAAGAACTTCTAAGACAATTTGCTGAACTCGAAAGCGAAGACACCCATGAACAAAGAAAAGGCTTTTTTGAGAAGATGAAGGGCGTGTTGGGAATATAATTATAAGAATTCAGTATTGTTGCAAATAAAAGTTTAGCAAAAATCAATAGTAATAATTTACAGGTATAACCTGCACCCATAAGAAAATTATGGTTAACGTTAGAGAAAAGGGGAGTGACCACCTAAGCCTAACAATATTAAATTTAAAAACTTAATATGACGAAACCTTACCAAACATACACTGGATGTAGAAATCAACGTACTCTCTCTTCCAATTAAACCGCTTTCGTTTGCGACCTGGAGGTTTTACAGTGGATAGAGACTTTTTAAGGTAGGCAATGGTATTCCACAGTCCGCCTGCAATGAGTCTTACCATCTCCAAGAAGTTATGATTGGTACCCACCAGAATATGCATGAGTTTTAACAAGCAAAACAGAATCAATGCCGTGTAAATCTGGTTTAAGACTGCATTAAAACTGGTACCATAAAACTTCTTGATTTTAAGATGCTGCTTTATCCACTTAAAGAATAGCTCTATCTGCCATCTTAGACGGTAGATTTCAGCTATTTCCTCACCTGTAAGGTCAAAGCGGTTTGTGGCTATATAAAAGGGCTCACCTGTAGAAGAGTCGATTACTTCCACAACTCTCAAGGAGTGCTGCATCTTTGTATAAAAGCCACCGAGAATTACTTCTTTATCAGATAGTACAGGGCCTCCCTGGGATATTGAGTTTATACTAACTAACTCCATTACAGCATTCTTTTTAAGCCTTGTGATAAAGAATATATCCTCCTTGCAGTACCTGTCAAACTCTTTGTAGTCTAAATAGCCGCGGTCAAATATATATGTGATGTTGGGTTTGGTAATAAGGGAATCCATCTTCTCTTTGTCATGTATAATACCCTCTGTCACTATAATCTGATCCGGGTAACCTAAAAGAACATCGTACAGGGTATGCACCTTGACTGCAGCTTTAGTTTCCCGATAGTCAGCCCAGGGAAAGAGAGAGATACAAAGCCTTATTATAGTAGCGTCCAGTATCTTTAGCGTGCCCCAGCTACCAGGTATGATACGTATACCGTGATGCTTTTTAAGTTTAGCAAGAACAGCTTCAAATATCCTTCTAAAAACATCCGGATCACGGTCGCTGTTTTTGCGGGATAGCTGTGAAAAACTTATTGTGCCAGTATATTTCTGGAGTTTCTGGTCAGCCATAATACCTGTAACAATATCCCTAAGGCTGTCTTTCTGGACCAAGTGTGCATACATCATAGTATTCAGTTGCCGAAGAACAGTAAATTTCTTGGTTCCGTGGTCTGCATCGGTTTCGTCAACGGCTTTTTCCAGTAAGTTCATTGGTAAAAAGCCTTTTAAAGTTTCAAAAACTGTAGTACAATCATTCATGTTTGTTAACTCCTTCGTTAATAGAATGTGGTTGGTTGGGTACTACCACTAATATTAACAAGGAGTTTTCATTTTACCAACAGGTATTTATTACCGTTGATTTTTGCTAAAAAATTTTATGCAACAATACTGATAAGAATTGAGAATTGAGAATTAGAATTGTATATTTTGTTGGCAATTAGAAACAGTATAAAGTATGTTGTGTTTGAGATGTTAGAATTCGAGAAACGTAATTGTCAATTCTCAATTATCAATTGTTAATTCATTTAAATGGGGGCGTTATGACTTGAAGTGGATAGAAGTAAAAGTTACAACTACACCCGAAGCAAGTGAAGCAGTAGCAGGGTTGATGTATGACATGGGTGTAGGAGGTCTGTATATTGAAGACCCTAGAGATCTAATGGAAAACAACAGGCAGCCAACTGATTGGGATTATATGGATGAAACGTTAAAAAATGTTGATCCAAATCAAGTGACTATTAGGGCATATTTATCAGAAGAAACTAACTATCATGAGAAATTGGCATTATTAAGTGAAAAGTTAAAAAATACTGCTAGGTATTTTGATGTTGGAAAGGGTACAATAGAACTCTCCGAAGTTTTTGAAAAAGACTGGGCCAATAACTGGAAAAAGTATTATAAACCTGTAAAAATCGGTAATAAAGTGGTAATCAAGCCTACCTGGGAAGAATATAAACAGCAAGATGTGAAGGATATTATCATTGAAATGAATCCCGGAATGGCTTTTGGAACGGGAACACATGAAACTACGAAAATGTGTATACAAATACTAGAAAAATATGTTAATATAGATATGGACATATTGGATGTCGGCTGTGGAAGTGGGATCCTGGGAATTACGGCTTTAAAATTGGGAGCGAAGTCATGTACCGCTGTGGACATTGATGAGAATGCAATAAAAGTTACGAAAGAAAATGCAAAACTCAATGGAGTAAGTGAAAAAATAGTAGTAAAGAATGGAAATCTATTAGATGTTGTATCAGGAAAGTTTGATATTATTGTTGCAAATATTATAGCTGATGCAATTATATCACTATCTGATATTGTTATTCCGTACTTAAAAGAGGGTGGAGTATTTATTGCTTCCGGTATTATCAGAGATAGATATGAAGAAGTAAAGAGCAGTTTATTGAATAATGGTTTTGTCCTAAACCAAGAATTATCTATGGGTGAATGGACAGCCGTAGCAGTAACGTATGACAAATAGTACAATAGCCTGTTCTTAGGGTTATTATTTGAATTAAAGGCTTGTTATGCAGAATTAAGAGTGGTGATTGTATGCCTAAATTTTTTGTTGAACCTGAAAAGATTAAAGGTAATAATATTTTTATTCATGGCGAAGATGTAAATCATATAACAAAAGTATTGAGATTGGACCAAAATGATATTATAATTATTTGTGATGGAAATGGAAAAGATTATACAGCACGCATTGAAGAAGTAGGCAAAAAGGAAATTAAAACAAAAATTCTGGATAGTTCTGATTCTATTAGTGAACCGCCTGTTTATGTTACGCTATATCAGGGGATTCCTAAAGCGGGCAAAATGGAATACATCATTCAAAAAACGACCGAGCTAGGGATTGGTAAAATTGTACCTGTTATTACTCGGAGGACGGTTGTTAAAATTGAAGATAAAAAGAGTGAACAGAATAAAGTTGAACGATGGCAAAAAATAGCCTATGAAGCTGCAAAGCAAAGTAATAGAGGGAAAGTTCCTCACATTGCTTATCCAATTAATTTTGAAGAAGCTATCAAACAGATGTCAACCATGGATATAAAATTAATGCCTTATGAAAAAGAATATTCTAATTCTTTAAAAAATATATTAAAAGTTTGTACCGAGGGACAAAATATTGGAATTTTTATTGGTCCTGAAGGTGGATTTGATGATGATGAAGTTAGAAAATCTCAAGAGGCAAATTTAAACATAGTAAGTTTAGGACCAAGAATATTGCGAACCGAGACTGCTGGGGCAGCTGTCTTGGCAATATTGATGTATGAACTGGGAGGCATGTGACTTGAATGAGGTAAGGTTTGTAATCGTTGATGATGCAATTTTTATGAGAACACTTCTTAAAAGAATGATAGAGGAAGAAGAGAATTATAAAGTGGTAGGCGAAGCTAGAAACGGCTATGAAGCAATTCAACAAGCTAAAAAACATAACCCTGATATTATAACGATGGATATTACTATGCCGGATATGGATGGGATAACAGCCGTTAAAGAAATACTTGCAGTTTGTCCCGGTGTAAAGATTATCATGGTATCAGCAATGGGACAGCAATCCATAGTTATTGATGCTATAAAGAGTGGTGCCAGGGACTTTATTGTAAAGCCATTTGAAAAGTCTAGAGTATTACAAGCAATAAAAAATGTATTGTCCCTTTAGATTCATGAGACAGATAAAGGAGAGGTTTCAGTGAAAAAAAGAGAAAAAGATGCAATTATTAATAGGCTATTGTTTGTGACTGCATTTTCAATTCTAGCATCTATCGTATTATGGTTCATTTTTAACGGATATATGCATACCAGCTATATATTAGCAATGCCCAAGATCATGATAGCAATTTGTATTATTGGTGTTGTTGTGACTGCTGTGCTTGGCTGGAAGATTTATACCAATAGAAGTTTACTTAATAATCTTTTACCCTATATTATATTTTCCTTAATAGTCTCTTTAAGTAGTATTGCCATTTATTTTTATGTAATTTATGCAATATATGTTTTATGGATACTTATCGCGGCATATTTAGTTGTAACTTTTGCATACAACCTTTATAAGATAAATGCAAAATAATTTTTTATATTTTTTATTCTGTGTACTAAAAAAATTAACGGGGTATTGAAAAAAAGTTTGTTTTATGGTAATATATTTATTGTGTTTGGGGATATAGCGCAGTTGGGAGCGCACAACACTGGCAGTGTTGGGGTCAGGGGTTCGAATCCCCTTATCTCCACCATGCAGCCAAACAAAGGGACAGGTGATGTGTTTGACAACACTTTAAGATTTATATGATAGATTAAATCCGGGTGATTTTAAATCAAACGCGTTACCTGTCCCTTTGTTTGTTATGTCCCTTTGTTTGTTAGATGTACTGGTTGCATGGATTGTAGTTAAGCTGAATATAACGTTAATATATTATTCCATGAGGAAAAGAGCCTGATACGCATTCTAGGCTCTTTTTTTAAACCGATTGCACTTTGGCTTTTTATTGGCATTACTGTTGCGAAATTTTACAAGAACCACTATGGCTACAAAGGCAAACAATGTTTTAGTATATAATTCTGACTATGTTTCTGCAACGATTTTACCGATTTCTGTTAGGTCATACCCACCTATTCCTTCCAGTTCCATCTTGAACTCTTGGGAACGGAGTATTTCGACGACAGCATCAAAAGGGGGGGTTCCCATGTCCTCCTTTTTTATTACCAGCTCATATCTTTCGGTTTGAAGAGGAATAAAATCAATATCTTTTACTTGCAATGCCGACTTCTCGTTTCCAATCCCGATATCTGCACCTCCTCGGGCAACGATGCTGGCAATAGCAAGATGAGATGTACTTTGGCGTTCATACCCTTTGATATTATTGGATGGAATTCCAAGCTTTCTCAAGTGCTCGTCTAACAAGATTCTTGTTCCACTTCCTTTTTCACGGTTAATAATGGTTATATCCTTTCTTTGCAGATCTTCCCAACCTTTTATTCCTTTGGGATTACCCTTGGCAACATAAAAACCTTGCAGTCGGCAAGCGAGATGGATGATTACTGCAGGAACTCCCGGAAGCATTCTTCTGACAAAAGGAACATTGTATTGTCCCGTGTCTCCATCCCATAAATGGACAGCAGCTATTTGAACATTGCCATGGTATAACGCATAAAGGCCATTATAGCTTCCTATATAGGATCGTAATGCCTGTACACCGTTAGGATGAAACTGGAGATATCGAGATAAAATATCCAGCATGATATCCTGACCGCATATTACAAAACCGCTGGTTCGAGTCGGCTCTTCACAGAATAAGAAGTTTACCCTTGGCTTATCGTGAGTCGTGTCCGATGAACGATTGCTTTTAATGCTTTTTGTTTTATTTTTATATTCATCAACATCTTTTGCGTCTATTCTTAGCTTTTTGCCAACTTTGTATGCATTCAATTCGCCTCGTTTAATGAGTTCATAAACCGTATTTTTTGCAATTTTCAATCTATCTGCTACTTCTTGAGGTGTTAATGCTGAACTATCATTCATAATCATTCTCCTCTCGTTATACATAAACTGATATAAATAGATACAATATTATATAAAATTGTATTACAATATATTACGTGGTGTTCGTACATATATTATATACTTTAAGAATGATAAAAGCAAATAATTTAATGAAGAGGGAATTATATATGCAAGTAACAATGTATATTCGTGCCGATTTAATATTTAAAGATGATAACTAAAACGCAAGTTAACCAAAAAAGCAAAGGTATGCCAATGTTGAAAGTTTATTAATTAAAAATTATGAAAGTTTTTGATTTTTTTTATTCATATTCTATTGACTTTCCACTTTAAATTGTATATAATAAAACATAACAAAACAGAACAAAACGTTACAACTTAATAAAAAATGTCATGTAAAACTTTGTTATGTTCAGATGAAGTCTGGACAGTATGCATAAAGAAACCTCAATGATGAGATTATAGCATTCCTTGTAATGGGTGTCATGATTTCATCATTTTTTTATATGAAATTTTAGAATTTTAAATTTTCGGGAGGGCTTACAATGAGAAACGTAAAAAAGATTTTACTATTAACTTTCGTAATTGCCTTATAAAGTAAATACCCATACTTTCAATGTCGTGTATTTTGTAATATAGCGACACGATAATAAATTATAAGGAGTGGTCAATTATGTTAAGAAAGTCTATTGTTTCAATTTTTGCTTGCTTGTTTTCTTTATCTGTATTATTTAGTGGGTGTGGTTCGTCAGCGACTACCTCTACAAAAAATACTGACTCAACGAAAAATCAAACAAGTACGATGCAGCCTGAAAAAAGTACAAACAACACAACACAAGATAACAAAACAGAACTCACGATTGCTGCTGCTGCCGATTTAGTAATCGCATTTAAAGAAATTGGAGACCTTTATGAAAAAAATACAGGCGATAAATTAAAGTTGATATTTTCATCGTCTGGGACTGCGAGAGAACAGATTGAAAACGGTGCACCTTATGACGTATATGCTTCTGCAAACATTAAGTTCGTGGACGATTTAATAGAGAAAGATAAAATAATTGCTGATACTAAAGAATTATACGCGATCGGCCGTGTTGGTGTAGCGACAAAGGTTGGAAGCCCTCTACAAGTCAAAGAAGTTAGTGATTTGTTAAAGACGGATTTTAAAAAAATTGCAATGGCGAATCCAGAACATGCACCTTACGGTTTGGCTGCAAAACAGGCTCTGGAATCATTGGGCTTATGGGAAAAGTTAAAGGATAAAATGGTCTATGGCAAGGATATTCAGGATACATTAACATTGATAAAATCAGGTAACGTTGAGGCTGGATTTATTTCATTATCGGTTGTCAATAAAGATGAAGTAAATTTTCTACTTATTGACGATAAGATGCATCAACCGCTAAAACAGGCTATGGCTGTTGTAAAAGGAACGAAACTGGAGAAAGAAGCCCGGAATTTTATTAAATTTGTTAATGGAGAGCAGGGAAGGGAAATCATGAAAAAATATGGTTTTGTTCTACCTGGAGAGATAAAGTAGATGAGTAATGTTAATCTCTTTCCGTTGTTTTTATCGTTTCGTGTAGCGGTTACAGCAACCTGTATCAGCATCCTATTCGGTTTGCCAATAGCATATTTTTTAAGCCGTAAGCAAGGAAAAATATCGGACTTTTTTGATACATTGACGAATTTACCTGTTGTATTGCCACCAACGGTACTAGGCTATTATTTGCTGGTGCTGCTTGGTCGGCAGTCCTGGGTCGGTAAATTTCTCGAAGAGCAGTTTGATATTATGATAGTGTTTACACCTACGGGGGCAATTATTGCATCTACAGTTGTGTCCATACCGTATTTGATAAAAGCTTCCAAAACCGCTTTGTCGGAAATAAACGAAGACTTTTTGAATGCCGCAAGACTATTGGGAAGAAACGAACTGAACATATTTTTAACCATTATGATACCGATTGCCTGGCGAGGGATTATTTCAGGAATTACTATGTCTTTTGTCAGGGCTTTGGGGGATTTTGGTACAACACTGATGGTAGCCGGAAGTATTCCCGATAAAACCTTAACAATGCCGATTGCTATTTACGATGCATTACAGGCAGGAAACAAGGATATGGCAAATCTGCTAGTAATCGTTATGACAAGTGTTTCTATCGTTGTCTTATATATTGTCAATCGACTGGAAAAGAAAATGAAGAAGGGGTGATGGCAAATGCTTGAAGTATCTTTTGATAAAACGATGGGTAATTTTACGTTACAATCTTCTTTTTCCAGCGATAGGGGAGTCTTGGGGATACTTGGTTCGTCCGGTTGTGGCAAAAGTTTGACCCTAAAGTGCATTGCCGGACTATATAGTCCAGATAAAGGACAGATTAAGCTTAACGGAAAAGAGTTGTTTAATTCTGATGCAAAAGTCAATATACCTCCACGAAAAAGGAATATCGGTTATGTGTTTCAAAATTATGCACTATTCCCACACTTGACGGTATATAAAAACATTGCTTATGGTGTTAAGCACCTGGATAAAAAAACACGTTATGACAAGATTGTTGAAATGATTGGTAAAATGCAGCTTTCCGGCCTTGAAAACCATTATCCTTCGCAATTATCGGGAGGACAGCAGCAAAGGGTCGCCCTTGCCAGGACATTAATAACCGAGCCGGAATTGCTGCTTTTGGACGAGCCTTTTTCAGCCATTGACAGTAATACAAAATATTTACTAGAAGACGAATTATTAAGCATTATTCGTAACAATTATCACGGGATTGTGCTGCTTGTTACGCATAATATCGAAGAAGCATACCGGCTTTGCGATAGAATATTGATTATTGATAAAGGGAAAACGCTTCAAATAGGACAAAAGGAAGAAATTATCCGTTCTCCATCGAGCTTAACGGCTGCAAGAATAACGGGCTGTAAGAATTTTTTAAATGTGGATTTGCTTGGGGAAGAAGATGGATACCTGGTTATAAAATCTAAGGAACTTGTGCTGCGAGCCAGAAAAACGGCAACAGAACTTCAACCTAAAATGGTCGCCGGAGTCCGTGCACATGATTTACGAATATCCTCGAAATTTACAAATGAGCCGAATACTTTTGAATGTGAAGTTATTGAGAAAATAGAGGGAATTTTCTCAACAACTATAATCGTGAATTGTCGAGGCAACATTTTTCAGGTAGAAGTATCAAAATATAATTGTCCTCATTTAACAAACTGTAAATGCAAAAAGCTCATGTTACATATACCAGCAGATAGAATTTTTTTGGTAAATAGCGAGCAAAATGAGTGTAATTAAAGGGGAAATAAGCTTATGGATAAAAAGAAATCCATGAAATGCAAACAAAGGGACAGGTAATATGTTTGACAAATCCCTGGATTTCTGATACGTTAAATTCGGGGTGATTTTATATGCCACGAACAGCAAGATTAAAAAGCGAGAGCGGAATATATCACATCATTTTACGCGGCATAAATCGTCAAAGCATTTTTGAAGATGATGAGGATAAGGAAAAGTTTATTCAAGTAATGGGACAATATAAGAAAAAATGCGGATACGAAATATATGCGTATTGTTTGATGGGTAACCATGTGCATATCTTGCTCAAAGAAAAGCAGGAAGCACTTTCACAAATTATGAAGAGAATTAGTTCGTCATATGTTTACTGGTATAATTGGAAATATGAAAGATGTGGGCACTTATTTCAGGAACGATTTAAAAGCGAGCCTGTAGAAGATGACAATTATTTTTTAACAGTATTACGATATATACACCAAAATCCTTTGAAAGCGGGACTTGTAAAGTCTCTTGAAGAATACAAATGGAGCAGTTATCATGAGTATACCAAGGAATGTAGAATAGTAGACATTGAATTTGGATTAGAACTTATTTCAGGAAATAATAATAAAATTGAATCTTTTATCAGGTTCACTAACGAAACAAATAATGATGTTTGTATGGAAATGGAAGAGAAACCTGGCAGAGTTTCGGATGAAGAGTTAAGGGCGATAGTAAAAAACAAATATGGGATTGATGCTATACAAATACAAAACGAAAACGAACAAACACAACTTCGGATTTTAAAGGAATTAAAAGAGCATGATGGCGTAAGCTTGCGACAAATCTCAAGAATTACTGGTTTGACAGTTCATAAAATATTCAAAGCATAAACCAAACATGTTACCTGTCCCTTTGTTTGCTTTTTTGTGCTTTGTTTGCTGTCCCTTTGTTTGCCTGAACACTTTAAAATTTATAATTTCCTTTCCTTAAAAAAAAAATTAAAAAAAATATTGACAACTAATATGGATCCGTGTATAATCCCAAGTTTGACAGTTGGAAAACAAAAAAAGCTTGTAACTGGTTGAAAAAACTAAGTTTCAAGCTTTCTTCACGTGTTCAAAAAGTGCGTACTTTTTTTATTTTTTTGTTTCTTTTAAAATTTTTTTCATCATACTTGTACTAATAATTTGATAATCTGTACGAAAACCAAAAGCATCATGTAAAGCATCAGTAAAATCAGTTCTTGTATAGGTTGGAATATAGCCTTCACATTGAGTATTATAGAATTCTATATTTCGAAGTCCGGAGATAATCTCATGACAAGTAAACTCCTCATGCAGACGCTTTTCAAGCAACCTGTAAATAATCAGAGATATAAAGCAAGTAATAAAATGTGCTTCAATCCTGTCATCATTGCTTAAATACACAGGTCTTGCTTTGAATTCGCTTTTCATAATTCTAAAGCATTCTTCAATCTCCCATCTTCTGTGATTAACCTTGATTATTTCAGATACATCATCCTCAAGGTTTGTGCAAACCCCATAAAAACCATCAAAAGCTTCTTCCTTCTGGATTAGAGCAGAATCAATGCTGTATATCTCGTTTTCTGCAACTTCTCCATCAGCAGTACAGCTTGTTTTGGTAATAAACCTTTTGTAATCGTTAGCATTGCATTTCTTGATTTTTGTCGGGTTGTTTTCTATTGCCTTTTGAGCTCTTTCTATTTGAGAGTTGCGGATTTTACGCTGATAATCCCTGTATTTGATAGAATACGTTATAATCAGCCTTTGTTCAAAATCTTTTTCTTTAATCCAGCGCTCCTTATAAAATACTTTTGCCCTTATTTTCGTTTTATCTTCAGGAGCAGCTTTATCTATCATTTCATCAAGTTTGGAAATGTCATAGGTTTTATCGCTGCCCGGGAGTTTCCAGCCATTTGGAGCAAGAGCCCATTTTTTTAAATGTTCCTTTAATTTTTTGATAGACTGTGTTGTAATAAATGCCCGGCCATCCTTGTCGTTAAACTTTCGATTATCTTCAGAAGCAAGGCCTGCATCTGTGCAAACAATAAACTTAGAAAGTTCAAAGTCAGAAATAATTTTCTTTTCTAATGGCTTTAAAGTCAGTTGTTCATTCATATTCCCTTTGTTAATGCTGAAAGCCAGAGGGATTCCATCTCCGTCCATAAACAGTCCCATTTGAATGATCGGATTGGGTTTGTGATCTTTAGAAGGACCATATTGCTTGTTGCCATCCTCCTGTTCAATTTCAAAAAAGTAATTGGTGCAATCATAGTAAAGAATACCGGTATTTCTTTTGGAAACCTTCAGGCTGTTTTCATACAAGGAGGACTGGATAAAATCTGTCTCCTTAGCAAGGAATTCAAGAGCTCTGTATATTTGATGCAAATCAAAATTCGGCTGCTCGATAAATTTTTTAGAAAGCTCATATGTAGCAAGTTTAGAGGATGGAAAGATCACTCTACCGTAGATTAACCTGGAAAGTATTGAATCCAAGTCAAAATCAAATTTATACTTTCGTGAAATCTCCTTGCAAATCTTGTGAAGTCCAAGTTCGTGATATATTTTTTGAAGAAATAGATAACCACCGTTAAAAGAGCGTTGCTCTTCTTTTGGAATAATTTTAGACTGCTGAAAAGGAACAAGTATTTTTCGGGTTTGTTTTTTTTCCTTTTCATTTAATTTTCTAATATATTCTTTAGCCCATTCATACGGATCTGCGCCATTGAGTTTTTCTCTTAGTTCAGCTTCTGTACCAAGCTTTTCTACAATCTTGGAGGAATTTGATTGAGTTTTGCTGTTATAAATAGATTTAATAACATAAAGCGAAGCAGAATTTTTAGATTTTGTAACCTTAAGTCTCATTTATAATATCGCCTCCTATACTTATATTATAACACAGTGCGAGAAAGTGCGATATACAAAAATAAAAAAATTGACAAAAAAATAAGCCTATTTCAAGGCTTTCAGGAATTTTTTCTTTATTCAACTGTCAAAGACCCGTGCTTTGTTTGCTGTCCCTTTGTTTGCCTGAACACTTTAAAATTTATAATTTCCTTTCCTTAAAAAAAAAATTAAAAAAAATATTGACAACTAATATGGATCCGTGTATAATAATCTTTGTCGCTAGAGATTACAGCGATGAAAACAATACTGTAATGCGGGCGTGGCGGAATTGGCAGACGCGCTAGACTTAGGATCTAGTGCCACCGGCGTGGGGGTTCAAGTCCCTCCGCCCGCACCAAATAAGCGGGAGTGGCTCAGTGGTAGAGCGTCACCTTGCCAAGGTGAACGTCGCGGGTTCGAATCCCGTCTTCCGCTCCAATTGAATACGCGGGTGTAGTTCAATGGTAGAATCTCAGCCTTCCAAGCTGATCGCGTGGGTTCGATTCCCATCACCCGCTCCATTAAACTTCGTTAGTGGTAACGGAGTTTTTTTTGTTTTGGGTTTAATTCCTTGAATTTTTGCATATATTGATAGATAAATAGTTAGTAAATTTAGGCCGGCATGGGGAGGATAGTATGGAAGTAACATTTCAAATGATTAAAGAAGCTCAAGAAAAGCTGAAAGGAATTGTACATAGAACCGATCTTGTCTCCAGCAGAACTTTTAGTGAAATAAGCGGTAACGATATTTATATTAAACCCGAACACCTGCAAAAGACGGGTTCTTTTAAAATCAGGGGTGCTTATAATAAAATTTCAAGTTTTGGGGAACAAGAGAGAAAATATGGAGTTATAGCAGCATCTGCAGGGAATCATGCGCAAGGTGTAGCTCTAGCTGCAAGTAAATTCGGAATTTCATCCACGGTTGTTATGCCAGAACCTACCCCCCTAGCTAAGGTTACAGCGACTAAAAATTATGGTGCTCGAATTGTTTTGCATGGCATTACTTATGATGATGCTTTTGAAAGAGCTAAACAAATGCAACAGGAAGAAGGTTTATCATTTATCCATGCATTTAATGATCCCCATATCATTGCAGGGCAAGGTACCATAGGATTAGAAATATTTGAAGATATGCACGATGTAGATGCAATCGTTGTTCCAATAGGAGGGGGAGGAATAATTTCCGGGGTTGCCATTGCAGCTAAGAATATTAACCCTAAGGTAAAAATTATCGGGGTAGAAGTAAAGAACTTTGATTCAATGCGGCGCTCTATAGAAGCGGGAAAAATCATTACAACTGACACAGCCAGTACAATAGCTGACGGTATTGCAGTGAAAACACCCGGAAGTATTACTTTTGATATTGTTAGTAAGTATGTAGATGATATTGAGGTGGTTACTGAAGATGAAATTGCCCATGCAATACTGTTATACCTGGAACGTGCCAAATACATTGTCGAAGGTGCAGGGGCGGCGTCTTTAGCTGCAGTAATTCATAAAAAAATTAATTTGCAGGGTAAAAAAATAGTAGTGATTGCTACCGGGGGAAACATCGATACAAATCTTGTTTCGATGATTATCGATAAAGGTCTTGTAAAGAGTGGTAGAAAGGTTGAGCTTAAAACAATACTGCAAGATAAACCAGGGCAGTTAAGGGGAATGATCAGTATATTAGAGCAGCTGAAAGTAAATATCGTATCCATTGTTCATAACCGGGAAAAAGAAGGATTGGAACTGGGGGACGCAGAGGTGGATATGATCCTGGAAACAAGGGATAGGGAGCATGCAATGAAAGTACAAAACGTTCTTAAGGAAAAAGGTTACAAAATAATTGTATAATTTTTAGGGTTAGCTGCATATAATGAATAAGTGTGTAATGGAAGGAGGGAACTAATATGCAAGACAGTTTGCTTTCAGATGAAGAATTATTATCAAAGCTGGATAGGTCAGTAAAAGAATGTAAATTGTTTCAGATGTACCTGGAAGATGTTAATGATGACTACGGCAAGATAAAAATTGCAAAACTTAAGTTTGAGTTTGCAAAGCATGAATATCTAAAGCTTCTAAAGGAAGTGAAGGCAAGAGGATTGAAGGTTGCAGATGAAGACAAGTGCATAGCTAAACTGTTATTCAATTAAGAAGCCTGTGACTAAATAGATTCACAGGCTTTCTAATTATTGTTTATTTTGTTCTAATGTAAGGGCAGAAATAATCTGGGAGTAAATTTGCTCAGAGTTTTTTTTCCAGTGCTCGCATATGTGCTTGGCTTGTTTTTTTGTACCTACATTAAGCTTTAACTCTATCAAAGGAGTTCTATTTTCAATAATCTTGCACTCAACAATATACTCATTCTCATTTCGAGGGGTATAATTGCTGATTATTTCAGCAGATTGTTTAAAATCTTTTTTCTTTTCCGAAATCGTTTGGAGGATTTTTTCCCTTATACTGAAGGGTATCCTGTTTTCGAAGTAACTTAAAGTCATCCGCCCTCCGGGAGTTAATTTATAAAACTGTTTATCTTTTTCTTCATAAGTTATTATTTGTGCTGCATTAATAAGTTCAGAAAGATATTGCTGCAAAATGAAGTAATTCATAAGAGAATCTTTCATAACAAGTTCGGTTATTTGACTGTTTGTTAAGGGTATATTAATTTTATCAAGAATAAATAGCAATATTAATTTATTTTCTGTTATATCATGTACATCATTTTTTATCAATTTCATCACCCTAGAATATTATAACACAAATGGATTGGTAATAACAGTAAAATATTTTATGTTATAATATATTTTGAACAAGCTGTCTATAATTAGCTTAATTTTGGATAATATTAGATTGGAAGGTGTTGTCATGGATAGAATAGAAGTATTAAAGGATAAAATTCATAGTTGGGGTGCCTCAATAATAGGTTTTGCGGACATAAGCAAATGTATCGATGAAAAATATAGAGATTTGCCTTATGCTATTTCCATTGCTGTAAGGCTTTCGGACAGGATTATAGATGAAATTGATAATATGCCTACCTATACTTATTTTCATCACTATAGGACTGTAAATGCTCTTATAGACCAGATTACAATAAGGACGGGCCTGCTGCTTCAAGATTGGGGATATCAGTATATTGCCGTACCTGCATCACAAACCGTTAAAGATGCTGCCGAAAGCTATTCGGGTATTTTTCCGCATAAGACAGCTGCTGTTTTAGCCGGGCTGGGATGGATAGGAAAGAGCGGATTACTTGTTACTCATGATTATGGCCCAAGAATACGATTGGGAACTATATTAACAGATATGCCGCTGCCAATTTCATCTGTAAGTAAGGATAATAGCTGTAAAAATTGCAACTTATGCAGTTTGGCGTGTCCGGCTATGGCAATCAGGGGTAATGAGTGGGAATTGGAAAAAGGAAGAGAACATATCGTAGATGCCCATGCCTGCAGCCAATATATGAAAGAAAAATTTCAACATATAGGGAGAGGTTCGGTGTGTGGAGTCTGTATTAAAGTATGTCCCAAAGGAGATAAAAGAAAAAATAAGAATATCCCCTAAATTTTCGGGGATAGTTTTAAAAACATTATTCAAATCTGTCGGACCTGTGTTTTTCATGATTATGCATACATTGACCATGAGCGCGTTTACTTGTTGTTTTATATTTTATAGGAATTTTAACATCTTTCCTAAGTCCAGGGCCACCACCGCTTTCATATTGAGCCTTCTGTGATTTTGCTTCTCGAGGACTAATATAAGGTCTCATTGGAGGCGATACTTCAGTTGTAAATTCTGCGCGTGCAAAATCTTTTTTATTTCTAAAGATATCATCAGCCATTTTAAATCACTCCATAAATATTATTTTTGCCACATTATTATTTTCTCTTAAAATTTGAATTTTAGTACTGGACAATTAAAAGTTTCATTATATATAATCCCAAGTTTGACAGTTGGAAAACAAAAAAAGCTTGTAACTGGTTGAAAAAACTAAGTTTCAAGCTTTCTTCACGTGTTCAAAAAGTGCGTACTTTTTTTATTTTTTTGTTTCTTTTAAAATTTTTTTCATCATACTTGTACTAATAATTTGATAATCTGTACGAAAACCAAAAGCATCATGTAAAGCATCAGTAAAATCAGTTCTTGTATAGGTTGGAATATAGCCTTCACATTGAGTATTATAGAATTCTATATTTCGAAGTCCGGAGATAATCTCATGACAAGTAAACTCCTCATGCAGACGCTTTTCAAGCAACCTGTAAATAATCAGAGATATAAAGCAAGTAATAAAATGTGCTTCAATCCTGTCATCATTGCTTAAATACACAGGTCTTGCTTTGAATTCGCTTTTCATAATTCTAAAGCATTCTTCAATCTCCCATCTTCTGTGATTAACCTTGATTATTTCAGATACATCATCCTCAAGGTTTGTGCAAACCCCATAAAAACCATCAAAAGCTTCTTCCTTCTGGATTAGAGCAGAATCAATGCTGTATATCTCGTTTTCTGCAACTTCTCCATCAGCAGTACAGCTTGTTTTGGTAATAAACCTTTTGTAATCGTTAGCATTGCATTTCTTGATTTTTGTCGGGTTGTTTTCTATTGCCTTTTGAGCTCTTTCTATTTGAGAGTTGCGGATTTTACGCTGATAATCCCTGTATTTGATAGAATACGTTATAATCAGCCTTTGTTCAAAATCTTTTTCTTTAATCCAGCGCTCCTTATAAAATACTTTTGCCCTTATTTTCGTTTTATCTTCAGGAGCAGCTTTATCTATCATTTCATCAAGTTTGGAAATGTCATAGGTTTTATCGCTGCCCGGGAGTTTCCAGCCATTTGGAGCAAGAGCCCATTTTTTTAAATGTTCCTTTAATTTTTTGATAGACTGTGTTGTAATAAATGCCCGGCCATCCTTGTCGTTAAACTTTCGATTATCTTCAGAAGCAAGGCCTGCATCTGTGCAAACAATAAACTTAGAAAGTTCAAAGTCAGAAATAATTTTCTTTTCTAATGGCTTTAAAGTCAGTTGTTCATTCATATTCCCTTTGTTAATGCTGAAAGCCAGAGGGATTCCATCTCCGTCCATAAACAGTCCCATTTGAATGATCGGATTGGGTTTGTGATCTTTAGAAGGACCATATTGCTTGTTGCCATCCTCCTGTTCAATTTCAAAAAAGTAATTGGTGCAATCATAGTAAAGAATACCGGTATTTCTTTTGGAAACCTTCAGGCTGTTTTCATACAAGGAGGACTGGATAAAATCTGTCTCCTTAGCAAGGAATTCAAGAGCTCTGTATATTTGATGCAAATCAAAATTCGGCTGCTCGATAAATTTTTTAGAAAGCTCATATGTAGCAAGTTTAGAGGATGGAAAGATCACTCTACCGTAGATTAACCTGGAAAGTATTGAATCCAAGTCAAAATCAAATTTATACTTTCGTGAAATCTCCTTGCAAATCTTGTGAAGTCCAAGTTCGTGATATATTTTTTGAAGAAATAGATAACCACCGTTAAAAGAGCGTTGCTCTTCTTTTGGAATAATTTTAGACTGCTGAAAAGGAACAAGTATTTTTCGGGTTTGTTTTTTTTCCTTTTCATTTAATTTTCTAATATATTCTTTAGCCCATTCATACGGATCTGCGCCATTGAGTTTTTCTCTTAGTTCAGCTTCTGTACCAAGCTTTTCTACAATCTTGGAGGAATTTGATTGAGTTTTGCTGTTATAAATAGATTTAATAACATAAAGCGAAGCAGAATTTTTAGATTTTGTAACCTTAAGTCTCATTTATAATATCGCCTCCTATACTTATATTATAACACAGTGCGAGAAAGTGCGATATACAAAAATAAAAAAATTGACAAAAAAATAAGCCTATTTCAAGGCTTTCAGGAATTTTTTCTTTATTCAACTGTCAAAGACCCGTTTCTAAAGATATCATCAGCCATTTTAAATCACTCCATAAATATTATTTTTGCCACATTATTATTTTCTCTTAAAATTTGAATTTTAGTACTGGACAATTAAAAGTTTCATTATATATAATAAAAATAACATAAATGCTAAAGTTAACATAATTGTATTAAGGAGGTTGAGGAGGAATGATGAAGCAATACCTGAGAAGCAGGGTTTCTACCTGTTCCAGCTTTATCGAAATATATATTTCGGTATTAATATTAGCAGGAATAGTAATATCCTCTATCAGTTTAGTAAGAGATCTGGTTATTCTTTCAGGAAGCATATTTAATGAAACTGTAGAATTTCGTTATGAAGATTTCCTGGGATATGCTTTACAGCTGATCATTGGTATTGAGTTTGTCAAGATGCTCGCAAAGCACACACCTGGCAGCGCGATAGAGGTTTTATTATTTGCAATAGCAAGAAAACTTATTGTAGACCATTCTACCAGTTTTGATCTATTATTAGGTATCATTGCAATTGCTATTCTTTTTGGTATAAAGAAATTTCTGTATACTTCAAGTTTTACCCATGAAGAAGGTTATGTAATCAGCGGAGCGACTCCGGTAAGACAGGTAAATTTAATTGCATCGGTTAATATTCCCGATGAATTAGGTAATACTATTGCGGGAGTTATGGCGAATGAATTGAAAAAATTAGGGAAAAAGCTATCTGAAAGGGCATCGGTCGCCCTGGATGGAGTAACACTTAGGATTTACAGCATGAGAGATGGGTCAATTGATAAAGTTCAAGTTATTCCTACAAATAATAAAAAAAGTACGAATGTTCAGGAGTGACCGGAATGTTATATATGAAAAAATTTGAAATTTTATTAGCAGCTATAATTATAATATTTTCTTTATCAGCATGTAAGACAACACAATCTCTTCCGGCTGTCACTCCTAACCCAAAAGTGGAGGAACCAGAAAAGAATGATACGAATATAGATAGCAATAGGGGTGCCACAGAAAGCCAAGCTCAGGAAAAGAAGGAAGTCGTAGAACAACCTGAAGAAACACAAAAAGTTGACAATGAAAAAGTAAAGCCTCCTAATGAACTGGGCGAAATTATGGTCATTATGTATCATTATTTTGGGGACAAGGAGCAAGAGTTTACCAGAACTTTTGATAATTTTAGAAAAGACCTAAAGGTTCTATATGAAAAAGGATACCGTCTAATCAGTCTGAATGATTTTATTACAAATAATATTAATGTCCCGGCCGGGACTACACCTATTGTTTTCACTTTTGATGATGGGCCTGCCAGTGAATTTAATTTGATAGAGCAAGACGGAAAGCTGGTTGTAAATCCTAATTCAGCAGTGGGGATTATGCAGGAGTTTTATAAACAGTATCCTGACTTTGGTCTTGAAGGGACATTTTATATTAATGATGTTGCTTTTGCAGGAAGCAAGGGAACCGAAAAAGAACGGTTGCAGTATCTCCTGAATTTGGGAATGGATATAGGTAATCACACTTTTGGGCATACAAATTTAGGTAAGGCAGACCCTGCAACCATTCAAAAAATGATAGGAAAACATGTTAAAAAAATGAAAGAGTATTTTCCTAACTATCCGCAAAATACACTTGCTTTGCCCTTTGGTGCATACGCTAACTCCACTTTCAATTATATTGTAAAAGGGCAATATGAAGGTGTGGAATATAAAAATGATGCTATACTGTTGGTTGGATGGAAGCCATCACCTTCGCCGGTACATAAGGATTTCAACCCGTTGAAAATGTTAAGAGTGAGGGCTGGTGAAGGTTCGGAATACGATATGTATTATTATTTAGATTATTTTGATAAGAATCCGGATAAAAGATATATTAGTGATGGAGATAAAAATACGATATCCTTTCCTGAGAAATTAAAAAACAATTTAAATCCTGAACGGATAGGCAATAAAAAAGTAATAACTTATTAGGATAAAATAAATAAAAGCTCGAATTAGTTCGAGCTTTTTGCTGTTTTGTAGTCAGATGATAAAAGATTTAATTTCTTCTATAAATGCATCACAGTTATCACTATGCACTTCTACTTTGATAGGCTTGCTTAAATCCAAGCTAAATATACCCATAATTGACTTAGCATCAACAACATATCTGCCAGATGTAAGGTCCACATCAAAATCATACTTGTTTACTACATTTACAAAATTTTTTACATCATTAATGGAATGTAACATAATATTAAAAGTTTTCATCCCAAGCCCTCCCTTCATATTTTATTTTTGTTGTTTTTGTTATGTATTGGAAACTTATCTTAATTTTAATAATACCTTTTTCTGAAACATTAGTCAATCGTGTATTGTTAACTTTATGAAAATTTAATATAATTAAGATATTTAATTATACTAAATATATACTTTTCACTAATTAAAAATTATTTTTTGGAGGTAGAAAAGTATAAAATCGTAACGGCATGATAGATGTAAAATGTTAATTCTATACCGTTACGATGATAGCAACAATATTATTACAAAAAATGAGAGGTACTATGATGAAAAAAGTTGCATTTTATACCCTTGGGTGTAAAGTTAATCAATATGAAACTGAAGCCATGACTGAGCTTTTTGAGAAAGAAGGCTATGAGATAACAGACTTTGACCAGTATGCAGACGTGTATGTAATTAACACGTGTACGGTTACCAACCTTGGGGATAGAAAGTCTCGGCAAATGATTAGAAGGGCAAAGAAACTTAATAAGCATTCTATTGTTGCCGTTGTAGGATGCTATGCGCAAACGGCAGCGGAGGAAATAAGCAAGATTAAAGGAGTTAACCTTATTATTGGCACAAAAGACAGGTCAAGGATTGTTGAATTGATTAACCAGATAAAAGAGCAGGAAGAACAAATCAATGTTGTACAGGATATCATGACTACCAGAGAATTTGAAGATATGAAAGTAACAGCATATAAAGAAAGAACCCGGGCATTTTTAAAAATTCAAGAAGGGTGTAACCAGTTCTGTTCTTACTGTATTATACCTTATGCCAGAGGCCCGGTGAGAAGTAGAAAACCCGAAGATATAGTAGAAGAAGTCCAGCAATTAGCACAAAATGGGTTTAAAGAAATTGTATTTGCAGGAATACATGTTGCTTCTTATGGAAAAGATTTAAAGAATACAAATTTGCTGGACATTATTAAACGGGTGCACGATATAGAGGGAATAGAACGGCTGCGGCTAAGCTCTATTGAACCGATGATCCTCACAGAAGAATTTGTGGAGAATGCTGCACGATTACCCAAATTATGCCCTCATTATCATATATCACTCCAAAGCGGATGTGATGCGACGCTAAAGAGAATGAACAGAAAATATACAACAGCAGAATATAGAGAGGTTGTTAATAGATTAAGGGCAAATTTCCCGGATGTTGCTATTACAACCGATGTGATGGTTGGGTTCCCGGGAGAGACAGAACAAGAATTTGAGGAATCTAAGCGATTCGTTGATGAGATAAGCTTTGCGCAGGTTCATGTGTTTAAATATTCGCCGCGTAAGGGAACTCCTTCAGTAACTTTCCCGAACCAGGTATCTCCTGAAGAAAAGGAGAGAAGAAGCAAGATTATGATCGAACTGTCGGCAAATAGTGAGAAGCGGTTTTGTGATAAATTTATCGGCAGAGAGATGGAAGTCTTATTTGAGCAGCAGGTAAAAGAGCAAGACGGGTACTATGAAGGGTTGACTCCAAACTATATTAGAGTAGTGGCTCACTCTGACGAGGACATAGAAGGTCAGATTATGAAAGTTCAATTGAAGGAGAGAAAAGAAGGTTTTATTGCAGGCACAATTGTAAAAAATAATTAAGAAAATACACGCATTGGAAAAAAATAATACTTTACAAATGACAAAAAATTTGTTAAAATCCCAAGTTTGACAGTTGGAAAACAAAAAAAGCTTGTAACTGGTTGAAAAAACTAAGTTTCAAGCTTTCTTCACGTGTTCAAAAAGTGCGTACTTTTTTTATTTTTTTGTTTCTTTTAAAATTTTTTTCATCATACTTGTACTAATAATTTGATAATCTGTACGAAAACCAAAAGCATCATGTAAAGCATCAGTAAAATCAGTTCTTGTATAGGTTGGAATATAGCCTTCACATTGAGTATTATAGAATTCTATATTTCGAAGTCCGGAGATAATCTCATGACAAGTAAACTCCTCATGCAGACGCTTTTCAAGCAACCTGTAAATAATCAGAGATATAAAGCAAGTAATAAAATGTGCTTCAATCCTGTCATCATTGCTTAAATACACAGGTCTTGCTTTGAATTCGCTTTTCATAATTCTAAAGCATTCTTCAATCTCCCATCTTCTGTGATTAACCTTGATTATTTCAGATACATCATCCTCAAGGTTTGTGCAAACCCCATAAAAACCATCAAAAGCTTCTTCCTTCTGGATTAGAGCAGAATCAATGCTGTATATCTCGTTTTCTGCAACTTCTCCATCAGCAGTACAGCTTGTTTTGGTAATAAACCTTTTGTAATCGTTAGCATTGCATTTCTTGATTTTTGTCGGGTTGTTTTCTATTGCCTTTTGAGCTCTTTCTATTTGAGAGTTGCGGATTTTACGCTGATAATCCCTGTATTTGATAGAATACGTTATAATCAGCCTTTGTTCAAAATCTTTTTCTTTAATCCAGCGCTCCTTATAAAATACTTTTGCCCTTATTTTCGTTTTATCTTCAGGAGCAGCTTTATCTATCATTTCATCAAGTTTGGAAATGTCATAGGTTTTATCGCTGCCCGGGAGTTTCCAGCCATTTGGAGCAAGAGCCCATTTTTTTAAATGTTCCTTTAATTTTTTGATAGACTGTGTTGTAATAAATGCCCGGCCATCCTTGTCGTTAAACTTTCGATTATCTTCAGAAGCAAGGCCTGCATCTGTGCAAACAATAAACTTAGAAAGTTCAAAGTCAGAAATAATTTTCTTTTCTAATGGCTTTAAAGTCAGTTGTTCATTCATATTCCCTTTGTTAATGCTGAAAGCCAGAGGGATTCCATCTCCGTCCATAAACAGTCCCATTTGAATGATCGGATTGGGTTTGTGATCTTTAGAAGGACCATATTGCTTGTTGCCATCCTCCTGTTCAATTTCAAAAAAGTAATTGGTGCAATCATAGTAAAGAATACCGGTATTTCTTTTGGAAACCTTCAGGCTGTTTTCATACAAGGAGGACTGGATAAAATCTGTCTCCTTAGCAAGGAATTCAAGAGCTCTGTATATTTGATGCAAATCAAAATTCGGCTGCTCGATAAATTTTTTAGAAAGCTCATATGTAGCAAGTTTAGAGGATGGAAAGATCACTCTACCGTAGATTAACCTGGAAAGTATTGAATCCAAGTCAAAATCAAATTTATACTTTCGTGAAATCTCCTTGCAAATCTTGTGAAGTCCAAGTTCGTGATATATTTTTTGAAGAAATAGATAACCACCGTTAAAAGAGCGTTGCTCTTCTTTTGGAATAATTTTAGACTGCTGAAAAGGAACAAGTATTTTTCGGGTTTGTTTTTTTTCCTTTTCATTTAATTTTCTAATATATTCTTTAGCCCATTCATACGGATCTGCGCCATTGAGTTTTTCTCTTAGTTCAGCTTCTGTACCAAGCTTTTCTACAATCTTGGAGGAATTTGATTGAGTTTTGCTGTTATAAATAGATTTAATAACATAAAGCGAAGCAGAATTTTTAGATTTTGTAACCTTAAGTCTCATTTATAATATCGCCTCCTATACTTATATTATAACACAGTGCGAGAAAGTGCGATATACAAAAATAAAAAAATTGACAAAAAAATAAGCCTATTTCAAGGCTTTCAGGAATTTTTTCTTTATTCAACTGTCAAAGACCCGGACATAGAAGGTCAGATTATGAAAGTTCAATTGAAGGAGAGAAAAGAAGGTTTTATTGCAGGCACAATTGTAAAAAATAATTAAGAAAATACACGCATTGGAAAAAAATAATACTTTACAAATGACAAAAAATTTGTTAAAATATATAAGCTATCTGATGGATAGCTTCATGCGCCTTTAGCTCAGTCGGATAGAGTCGCTGACTTCGAATCAGTTGGTCGGGGGTTCGAGTCCCTCAGGGCGCGCCAGTAGTATCAAGGGCTGTAATCCCTTGATACTTTTTTATTTTCCCTGTTTGCTGACAGACTATATGAAATGCAGACGGCTATTTTGATCATTGCGGATTTGTTTGAAATTGCGTAGCAATATCTAAGTATTCTCGAAGTAAATTTTCAGCCGCCTTACTATCCATAGGCTTATAGAAATAGTATCCTTGTCCGACGTCGCATTCAAGTTCTCTAAGTTGTGCTGCTTGTTCTATTGATTCTATTCCTTCTGCAATTACTTTCATGCCTAACCCATGAGTCATACTTATAATGCTCTTTACCAATTCTCTTTTTTTGTTGTTATCATTAAATTGGTTGATGAAGGATCTGTCAACCTTTACCGCATCAAAAGGCAATTGATATAGATAACTTAATGATGAATATCCTGTGCCAAAGTCGTCTATATGTATCCCAACACCCAAATTCCTTATCTGATTAAGGACTGATTGTGCAGTATTAATGTCATTTATGATTACGCTTTCTGTAATTTCTAAATTCAGACTACCAGGGTCAAGATTTGTATCTTGTAAAACTTTTTTTATTTGCTCGATAAGGTCTGGTTGCATTAATTGTATAGCAGAAAAATTAACACTGATTGTTAATGGTGGATCCATAGATATTTGCTTTTGCCATTCTTTAATCTGACGGCAAGCTTCATAAAGCACCCATTTGCCAATAGAAACGATTAATCCAGTTTCTTCTGCCACTGGGATAAATTCTGCTGGAGAAATCATTCCGATTTCAGGATGTTGCCAACGCAACAATGCTTCAAAACCGGTAATTTTCTCTGTTTGCAGGGAGATAATGGGTTGATAATAAATTTGAAGCTCATGGTGCTCAATCGCGCATCTAAGCTCATTCTCTATCTTTAAATACCTTTGAACATTCTGACTCATGGTCAAATCAAAGATTTCATACCGGTTTCTGCCAAGGGCTTTGGCATGGTACATAGCGATATCAGCATCACGAAGGTATTCTTCCGGCCGGTTATAGTCGTTGTTGCTCAAAACAATACCGATGCTAGCAGTAATAATTACTTTATGGCTGCAAAGATCAAAAGGATTCTCCAATTCTTTCATGATTCGACCGACCATATGAGTAACATCGCGTACATCTTTAATATCATCTAGCAGTATTACAAATTCATCACCCCCCAGGCGGGCAACAGTATCTGTACTCCTCAAGCATTTTTTCAGTCTTCGTGCTATTTCAAATAATAACTCATCTCCATTGTTATGTCCTAAAGTATCATTGATAATCTTAAAACGGTCAAGCTCAACAAAAGCGACCGCAAACAAATAATTATTATGTGCTTTTTGAACTGCAATAGTATCCTCCAATCTATTAATAAAGAAAGTCCTATTGGGCAGCCCTGTGAGAGAATCATGAAAAACACTATGCTGTAACTTCTCATTTGCCTCTTCAAGTTCAGCATTAATCTTTATGTAATTATTACGTTCTTTAATTAAGTTACGTATCAAATAAATAATAATGCTTGTTGCAATTGAGATAAAAACCATCTCCAGAGCCATATCAATTTGCAGCCTGTATGGTATCAATTCATGAGGATGCCGTACAAGTATGCAACTTATTGTTATTCCAACTATGCTGGCAGAAAGCATATCATTTAATAAGAAAGCATACAAGATAGGTATATAATAAATAAACGTTGTGAGCTGTTCAACAGCAAAATTCGATAACAATATTGATAAAATAAAAGAAATAAAAGCCATTGCTGCTAGAGCATATTTTACAGGTGAATGACGGCGGTAGTGATGTGCTGCAATTAACAATGCGCCGAATAATATGCCGCTGATCAGTCCTAAATGATTAGAATTTTTATATATAAGGTTAAATGTTATTACTAAAATACCGGTATCAAGTAAATAATTCGATATGTAAATTAATAAATATTTCACTACTGGATTCGACTTAATCTTTTCGTATATTTCCATTAGTCTCGCACCTCTTATTGTCTTCTACTATCTCTTTTTCCTTTTGTCAATGCTTCTTATACCAACAGAAATCTTCTGTAAACTCTCTTCATAGCTGGCTCAAATTTACTGTTATATTTTTATAGTCCTAGTTATATTAAATGTAAGTAATATTAAGCAATATAATGAAGGCACCTGTGGGTACAGGTGCCTTCATGTATTAAATAATACGATGATCTATGTTTCGGCAGCCTGGCAATCATAGAAAGATTTTTCTTTAGACCCATAGCTTTGCGGCCCTATCTTTCGATAAGTGTGCTATTATCGACATATTATATTAACTTTTTAAAGTTTTAATTTGCATGGTTTGATTTATAGGATCTCAGTATTATAAGTTAAGATTAGTTGATTCTGTAGTCCTAATTTTTAATTATTCGACACCATTCTAAAAAATCCTGCTTTTTTTACATGCATTTCATTTTTTCTATTATTACCTAGACCTTATTATGCTGTTAGATTCATTTTATGATTTTTCGAAGGTAGGGACCTTCTTGAAAAATGGAGTTAAAGTAATCATCTTTGGCATTATATATTTACTGATAATGATTTTACATGGCAGATAAAGTCAATAAGTTCACGGTTCACAGTTCACAGTAAAAACTATTAAATCGTTTACTGCTGTGAACTATATATTTCTAAAGTTCTTGTAGCAATGTCATAACCTGCACTTTTTATTTTGTCTGAATCAACAGTCAATCTTTTCGTGTTAACCATCTCCTTACTCATCTCCTTACTAAAGTTCTTTTTGATTTATAGTTTAACCAGCCTTTATAATCATAATGTAAACGTCATTAAAATTAGATTTGATAATTGAACCGGTATAAAATAATTACAACCATGATAAGTATCAATAGATATAGTGAAAAAGGATGCAATAATCAACCATAAAATACCAGTAAAAAAAGTATTGACAAAGACGACATAAAATGTTATCATAAATTTCGTCGCTTGAGAGAGCGGTAAAGGAATTGGTCTTTGAAAAGTAAACAGCGTAAGAGGTTCTCGTTGATTATAGTTCACAGTTCACGGTTCACAGTTCACAGAAGTGAGCGGTGAGAGTGAAAGTGTGAACAAAAAATGAGTAAACCTAGCGTACTTAATAAAGTAAGTTAGTAATAGTTTATGAGCTAAATTGAACGATTAATATATAACGGGGAACAGATTGGGTTGACAGAAGAGGTTCAGTGAACAGTGAACCGTGACCTGTGAACCGTGAACATATATTGAGAGTTTGATCCTGGCTCAGGACGAACGCTGGCGGCGTGCCTAACACATGCAAGTCGAGCGGAGGTATTGAAGGGAAAC